>DATFZR010000185.1:0-5073 GCA_035314265.1 Candidatus Acidiferrales bacterium | reverse complement strand
AAATGTGAGCGGGTCCGTCGGCTGGATGCCGAACAGCATGTTGGCCAGGAATCGCGCCAGTCCCAGCGCGGTCAGAACGCCGACACCAATGCCTACCAGTACGACGCCGAAGCCCTGCCGCAGCACCATGCGCAAAATGTTGCCGCGGCTCGCCCCCAGCGCCATGCGGATACCGATCTCGTTTGTCCGCCGGCTCGCTGCGTAGGCCACAACTCCATACACTCCGATCACCGCCAGCACCAGGCCCAGCCCTCCCAGCGCCGCCGCGAGACCCGCTCCGATGTTCAGAAGAAAGAAGGCGTTCCCGCCACCCATGGCGTGCTCCATGGTCATGACGTCGTACACCGGCAGATTGGGATCGATCTCGTGGATTTCCTTCATCGTAGTGAGCGCCAGATCCTGCGGAGTGCCCGCCGTGCGGATTTGCAGCACGCGTTCGGAACGGTAGTCCTGCCCCACGGGCATGTAGAAATAGGGCGTGGGATCTTCAAACATCCAGCCGTACTTCCCGTCCTTCGCAACGCCCACCACCTCGATCAGTTTTCCTTCGGCGCCGTCGTAGAAGAAGCGCTTGCCGATGGGGTCCGCGCCCGGCCAGAGCTTGCGGGCCATGGTTTCGTTCACCACCGCGACGCGCACCGGCGAATCCTGATCCGCAAGTGCCAGCGCGCGGCCGCGCAGAACCCGCGTCTTCATGGTCTCGAAGTAGCTCGAGCCCACGTCGTTGTACAGCGCCACGGGATTGCGCTTTCCTTCCTCAGGCGTTTGTCCCTCCAGGCGGATATACGCGTTCTGATTGTCGTAGTTCATCGGATACGTAAAGGAGGTGGTCGCAGACTCGACCCCCGGAAGCGCGCGCGCGCGATCCTCCACCTGCTTGAAAAACTCGCGCCCGCGCACTTCGTCGTATCCCTGCTGCGCCGGGTCCATGCTCAGGATCAGCAGGTGATCCGGCTGGAATCCCAACTCCACGCCCCGCGCGTTGTTCAGGCTCCGCACGAAGAGTCCCGCGGCCACCAGGAGCACCAGGCAGCCCGCCACCTGCGCCACCACCAGAGCGTCGCGCAGGCGATGATGCCCATCCCCCGTGTTTCCGCGCCCGCCTTCACGCACCGCGTCATGCACGTCTGTGCGCGAGGCCCGCAGCGCCGGCACCAGCCCTGCAATCAGGCCCGCCACCAGCGCAATCGCCGCCGAATACGCGAACACTCTCCAGTCAAAACTAAAATCCAGCCGGAAGGGTATGTCGCCGGGAAGCTGGATGTTCCCCAGCATCCGGCTCGTCCAGATGCCCGCCGCGGCTCCGGCCACGCCGCCCACCAGAGACAGCAGCACGCATTCCGTCAGCATTTGCCGCACCAGCCGCATGCGCCCCGCTCCCAGCGCCGCGCGGATGGCCAGTTCCTTGCTCCGTCCGGTCGCGCGAGAGAGCAGCAGATTCACAACGTTCACGCATGCCACCAGCAGCACCAGCCCCACGAGCCCCAGAAACACGGAAGCCACCACCGGCGCCTGCCCCGCGCTTTGCGGCTCGGGCCGCGCCAGGTGCTCGGGGATGACGTACATGCGAATTCCCTTATTCGAAGCCGGATACTGCTGCTCGAGGTTCTTCGCAATCACCTGCAGCGATGCCTGCGCCGCTTGCGGGCTCACGCCGGGCTTCAGCCTGCCCCACACGATTTGTCCGTGATCGTCGCGCTTTGTGAACGTATCCTTCGACAGCGGATCGATACTGGCCATTCCAAACGGCAGGTAGGCTTGCGTATCGGCGAGGGAAAATGTTCCGTGGAACGTAGCATCAACTACGCCGACGATTGTGCACGGATGCCCGTTCACCGTCACCGCCTTGCCCACCACCGAAGGATCGCCGCCAAAATGCTTGCGCCAGTATTCGTTGCCCAGCACAACCACGGGATCTGTGCCGGGCGTTTTCCCTTCACCGGGCAGCAGCAATCGCCCCAGCGCCGGCTGCACTCCGAGCATGCTGAAATAATTTCCCGTCACGAAGGCTGCAAACACGCGGTCGGCGTGGCCGTCCGCGCTGATCCCCAGAAAATCCATCTTGGTGGCCGCCAGGTCCGTGAACGCGTCGCTCTGCGCGCTGTAGTCCAGATAGTCGAGGTAGGAAATCCGGTGCGGCTCCTGGTTTTCCGGATGCGAGTTGGCCACCGCCATCAGTTGATCCGGCTCGCGCACCGGCAACGGACGCAGCAGGAATGCGTTGACTACGCTGAAAATCGCGGCATTCGCCCCGATGCCCAGCGCCAGCGTGAGCACCGCCACAATCGTGAATCCCGGATTCTTCAGCAGCACGCGCGCACCGTGCCTGATGTCCTGCCAGATGGTGTCCATCGTTACGCTCCCCGGGGGCCGCTGTAAGCGGTGACTCGCCCCGCCATGCCTGGAGATACGCCAAAGCACGCGTTCCTGTTCCGTCCGCCCCTTTGCGGTGACTCGTCGTCACCTGTTTCTGCGTCCGGCCGCTCACCTCTTCCACAGTCACCAGTCTCGGATCGCCAATCACCGGCCTTCATTCGTACCGCAGCGCCTCCATGGGGTCCGTGCGCGACGCGCGACGCGCCGGCAGATAGCACGCCGCCAGCGTCACTCCTGAAAGCACCAGCACCATCACCGCAAACGTCACCGGATCTCCCGCACTCACGCCGAAGAGCGAGTTCGCCACCAGCCGCGAAATTCCGAATCCACACAGCGTTCCCAGCACCAGCCCGCCCGCCACCAGCGCCATGCCCTCCCAAACCACCAGCCGGAGGATGTCCCACTGCTGCGCGCCCAGCGTCACGCGCACTCCGATTTCGTGCGTGCGCTGCGAGATGGAATACGCCAGCACGCTGTATAGGCCCAGCGCTGCCAGCACCAGCCCCAGTACGCCCAGCACCCCCAGCACGAGCGCCGCGGATTTCTGTACGTACGTGCCCGCGGCGGTAAAGTCCGTCAAAGGCACGCCTGCAAACACGCCCACGCGCGGATCGAGCGCCTGCAGCTTCGCCCGCACCGCGGGCAGCATGGACTCCGGCGGACCCGCCGTGCGGATCTGCGCCGCCACATCTGAATCGGTGAAATAGAACTGCTTCAGGTTGACGAAGAAGTAGGGTTCGGGCTCCTGCCCCAGTTTGTGGTAGTCGCTGTTTTTCACCACCCCGATGATCTCGATGCGCCGGCCCCAGCCCGAAAACGTGTGTCCCAGCGCGATCTGCGCGTTCTGCCCCGCCAGGTAGTGCTGCACGAACGCTTCATTCACCACGGCCACGTAATGCTGCGGAGAATCATCCGCATCGGTAAAATCCCGTCCGGCCACAAGGGGGATTCGCAGCGACTCGAAATAGCCGGGCGATACGATGTTGCGGTAGATCTTCATGTTTTCGTCGTGCCGCGGAACGTAGCCCTCCACATCCACGTTCTCCCACGATCCGTAATCGAAGCCGAGCAGCACGTTTTCCGCCAGGCTCACGCTCTGAACCCCCGGCAGCCGCGCCAGCTCCGCGCGCACGCGCTCAAAATACGCCTGGGCCTGCGGCATCTCCGGCCCCGTGAAAGTGAGCTTCAAACCCATCAGCAGCACGTGATGGGGATCGAATCCGGGGTCCACGCGGCTCGCGTTCTCAAAGCTGCGCGCAAAGAGTCCCGCGCCCACCAGCGCCACCGCGGCCAGCGCCACTTCTGAAACCACCAGCAAACCGCGAAGCCGCCGCACGCGCTGTCCCTCCGTGGCGCCGCGCCCGCTCTCCTTCAGCGATTCGCGCACGTCGCTGCGCAGGGCGTGCAGCGCGGGCGCCATGCCGAACACCACGCCCGCTCCCACGCACAAGGCGAAACAGAAGGCCAGCGCCGATGGTTCAAGCCGCATCAGGCTGGTGATGGGCATGCCCGTCACGGGCAGGAGCATCTGCAGCGGATCGCCCAGCAGGTATGTGAACACCAGCCCCAGCCCGCCGCCCAGCATCGCCAGAAGAATGCTTTCCGTAAGCGCCTGGCGAAACAGCCGCGCACGGCCCGCGCCCATCGCCAGCCGCACCGCGAATTCCTTCTCGCGCGCCGTGGCCCGCGCCAGCAGCAGGTTCGCCAGGTTGGCGCACACGATCAGCAGAATCACCACGCCCGCGCCGAACAGCACCGGCGCGATCCGCCCGAAAAGCGTCTGCACGCCGTACCGCGCCTCGCGCACCGGTACTACGGTGGCGCCGAGCGCGTCGTCGCTATCCGGATACGCTTTCTGCAGGCGTTGCGCGATGCTCTGCATTTCCGCCCGCGCCGTCTCCACAGACACGCCCGGCTTCAGCCGCGCCAGAATGTGGAAAGGCCGGTCGTTGCGGTTCTCCAGCCAGTCGCGGCCCCCGGTCAGCTCGGTAAGCATGGAAATCGGCACAAACGCGTCGAAGGAGAGCCCCACGATCGTGCCGGGAAAATTCTCCGGGGCCACGCCCACGATGGTGAACGTCTGCCGGTTCATCCGGATGGTCTTCCCCACCACCTTCGAATCGCCGCCGAAGCGCGATCTCCACAGCGCCGCGCTGATCACCGCGACGGGATGCGCCCCGGGTTTCGCATCCTGCTCGTCTTTCGTAAAGAAGCGCCCCACCAGCGGACGCACGCCCAGCACGTCGAAGTAGTTGCCGGTGACCATGTAAATCCACGCGCGGTCCGCGCGGCGATCGTCCCCCAGCGCCACGGCCCGTTCCTTGAAAAGCAGCATCCCGGAGAATGAAGTGGCCTGCTCCTGGTAGTCGCGGTAATCCAGATAGGAGGAATCAATCGTCGTGCCCGAGGGCGTCACATTCTCAATCGACACGATCTCGCGGTCCCGCTCCACGCCCTCCAGCGGGTGCAGCAACACGCAATCCACCCACCCAAACGCCATCGTGCTCGCCCCGATCCCCAGCGCCAACGACAGCGCCGCTACCAGCGTGAACCACGGGCTCTTCGCCATCATCCGCAGCGCGTAGCGCGCGTCATTCCACAGTGCTGTCATGGTCGATTCCTGCTCCAAGAATTCAGTTACTGGTGATTAGCGACTGGTGACTGGTGCAAACCCCAGATCACCGACCCGGCGCCGCC
>DATFZR010000184.1:0-4614 GCA_035314265.1 Candidatus Acidiferrales bacterium | reverse complement strand
ATCCGGGCGAACTCGCCCGCATGCTCGGCCGCAGCACGCCAGAGGTGCAGAGCCGCCGCTTGGAGTCGGCGCTCGAATCCGCCGTCACGTCCGGCGCGATGGTCATCCTGAAAGGCAGCCGCACGATTCTGGCCGCACCCGATGGCCGCTCCTGGTTCAACGGCACCGGCAACCCGGGCATGGCCACCGGCGGTACCGGCGACACACTCACAGGAATTCTGGCAGGCCTCACCGCTCAATTCGGCACGGAAGACTGGCCTCGCGTGCTCAGCCTCGGTGTGTATCTGCACGGCCTGGCCGGCGACCGCGCCGCGGAGGAGCAGGGACAGGAGGGCATGATCGCCACGGATTTGATCCGGCACATCGGCCCCGTCTTCCGCCGCCTCAAACAGGAGGCGCGCACGGATTCCCCACGGCGGACCGGCATTCTCCGCATTCGCTCATGACCACGGCGCGGCTTTCACCCAGAACAATCGTCACCGCATCGGCTGACGAGACGCTCTCCGCCGGCCGGCAACTCGCCGCCGAACTGGCCGCTCCGTTGCTCGTCTTTCTTTCCGGCGAACTCGGGGCGGGGAAGACCACGCTCGCCAAGGGCATCATCAGCGGCCTGGGCGCCGCCCGCGAAGACGAGGTCACCAGCCCGACCTTCACGCTGGTCCACGAGTTCCGCGGGCCCGTCCGCGTCTTTCACATAGACCTTTACCGCATTGAGGGCCAGGCGGACCTGCAATCCCTGGGCCTCGAAGATCTCTTCGCGCGGCCGGCCATCGTGCTCGTCGAGTGGCCCGAAAAATGGACCCTGCGCACCGATTGGCCCATCCTGCGCATCCGCCTCGCCGCGCTGGACGACAATCGCCACAGCATCGCAATCGCCTGATTCCGCTTTCGCCAGTGACGAAGAACCGCCACCCTGCATCGAATCGCAATCCAGGAGGTTCGCCATGGTGACCGCATCCCTCGCCACCGAAGCCGCCCCGCCCAACAAGACCGCTCTCTGGGTCGGACGCGTTCTTTCCGCGCTTCCGGTCTTCGTCCTCTTCCTCAGCGCGTTCGCGAAAATCAAACACCCGCCAGAGGTGACCCAGCAGTTCACCCAAAAATTCGGCTATCCCGAATCTTTGTTCGTCCTCCTAGCCGTAATCGAGATTGCCTGCGCCGTGCTCTACGCCATTCCGCGCACAGCCGTGCTCGGTGCGATCCTTGTTACGGGCTATCTGGGCGGGGCCATCGCCACGCACGTCCGCGTAGGCGACCCGGGATTCAGCACACCGCTCGCTCTGGGCATTTTCGTCTGGGCAGGCCTCTTTCTGCGCGAAACCCGCCTGCGCGCCCTGCTACCGTTGCGCTAGCAAGCCCTGTCGTGGCGTCCCCGGTTGGGTGCAGCCACGGTCAGTGCTTTCCTGACCGTGGGTCTTTGTCCTCCTCGGCGAGCACGTTCCGCGCCAGCCCCTCTGGAAAGGCCCACGGCAGAAAAACGCCGATCGTAGCTACCTGTCCCCCACCCCGTCCGATATTCGCCATTTCCTGTAGTGCCAGCCTGTCTATCTTCAGGTGACGCGTTTTTCCAGGCCCCTTGCCGCCACGCCTGCCGATTTGCTAGTTTCTATGACGATTCTCGTCCAATGTCTTCACCGGACACCCAGCCGGCCGCAGACAGACAGATCAAGGTTGATCTGTTGCCGTGTGCGGCTGACATCGCTCTCACCACGCTTAGCCCAGGCGTGGATAATCTGCGTTACGACGTGGCCGTCAGCCCTCGTTTCCTCGAAGCCGCTCGCCGCTATATTGCCGACCTCATCCGCCACACGGGCCAGCTCGGGCGTTTCTACGGCACCGATACGAAGGCCGTCCGCTCGCCGGAAACGGGCCAATTCCGCAAATTGCTGGGCGACTTTCTCCAGGCCGGCCTGAACCAGGCCCATTACGAGAAGAACGTCGAGTTGGACATCCTCCTGCGCCTGGGCGTGCTCCGCTTCTTCACCCGCGAAGTTGCCTTGCAGTTTGCCGTCGTCGTGCAGGAGTGCAACGAATGGATCAAACGCCGCGGCGAGTTTTTTGAGCGCAGCGAGGGCGCCCAGGTAAAAAAGGCCACGCTGGCCGAGTTCCAGGCCGACCGCAAGAACATCTTCCGCCAGGTGGGATTGCAGCTCTACAACGTGCTCACCGAAATTGAAGACGGCCTGCTCGCCAAGGGCCGCCGCGCCCTGTTCGGCGAAACCTACGCGGCGGTCTACGATTTGTTCTCCAACCGCCTGCTCTTCGTCGAGGGCGGCCGGGACGACCTGGTGATGTTGGAACACTACGTCCTGCTCGGCAACTTCGCGCGCGATCCCGACCGCTTCGAGGTTTTTGAAGACGTGCTGCGCGATTTCCTCCGCGACGCCGTTCTCGTGGGCAATCACGGCGAATCCGTGCGCCAGGCCTGGCGCGAATTCGACCAGGTGGCCCAGCAGGGAATCGAATCGCAGGCGGAGATTGCCCGCCTGACCGCGGAGCGCGAGGCCATTGACCGCAAGCTCTCCGGCGAGCAGGGCATTTTCGAGCGCCTGCTGGGCAGCCAGGACCCGCCCACGCTGCGCAACATGCGCGCACAGGTGGACGCGCGCCTGGGACACTTGCAGCAGGAGATGGAATCGCGCGGCCAGAAGCTCGAGGAATCCAAGCAGAGAGCCGAAGCCCTCGCTGAGTCCTACCACGCGCGGCTGGGCGAATACCTGGATCATCCGGAAAACGCCGGGCGCCTGTTTGACTCCGCCTGGGGCGGTCCCGATGAGGCCGCGGGCGCTCCCGCTCGCGAGTCGCTCCTCGACCAGTGGACCGAGCGCCTGGAACACCGCGAGCTGATGATTCACATCCTCTCCGCCTACGAATTGCGCGGCGTTTACTCGCAGTTCTGCCCGCCGCTCCACTTGCAGCAGCTCAAGAAGGCCGTCGTTCTGAAAGAGGAGCAGCGCAGGGTCGAGGAGGTTCTCAAGCATTTCCCCACGCGCCAGTTTCCTCTCGGCAAGATTGAGGACGCCGCCCGCCGCATCCGCCGCCTCTCCCGCGAGGAGTTGCGCGCCGCGGCCCTGCGCTTCGCCGGCGACTACATGCGGCTGCGCAGCGATCTGCGCAACGCCGCGCGCGTGAACACGCTGCTCGAAAAGATCAGCCTGGTGGAGAACGACCGCACCCGCGAGCTCTCCCACCTGAATAACAGCCTGTATGAATTCCTGATGCCCGATGAGACGCGCCACTCCGAAGAGCGCGTCACCTCCCACGTGGTGATCAAGGCCGATGTGCGCAATTCCACCCAGATCACGCACGACCTGCTCGAACGCGGCCTCAACCCCGCCTCGCACTTCAGCCTGAATCTCTACGAGCCCATGAAGAAGCTGCTGGACCGCTACGGCGCCGCCCGCGTGTTCATCGAAGGCGACGCCATCATTCTGGCCATCTACGAGACCCAGACCACGCGCATGAGCCAGCGCGCCGTGGCCAAAGCCTGCTCGCTGGCCCGCGAGATGGTGGGCGTCTCCGAGGCCTACAACGCCCGGCCCGACAACGCCAGCATGCCGCGCCTCGAACTGGGCATCGGCATCGCCTTCCAGGATTCCGCGCCCACGCTGTGGATGGACGGCGACTTCCGCATCATGATCTCCCGCGCCCTCAATCTCTCCGACCGTCTTTCGAGCTGTTCGAAGATGGCGCGCCGGCTGGTGGAGGGAAACAAGTCTCCCTTCCGGGTTTTTCTGTTGCAAACGCTGATCGAGGGCACCGCGGAAGAGGAAGCGCAGGAGCTGCTCATCCGCTACAACGTGGGCGGAATCCTGCTGAACGAAGACGGGTTCGCCAAGCTCGCCCAGGAAATCTCACTTTCGCGCGTGGAAGCCTCTTTCCCCTTTCCCTGGGGCGATGAGGAAGTGCAACTGTTTTTCGGCGAGGTGCCGGTGGGCACGGGTCTCGAAAAGGTGGTCATCCGCAAGGGACAGGTCCGCTACCTGCTGCCCGAAGGTGGTTTCGGCGGCCCCAGCCACATCAGCTACTACGAGGTCTGCGCCAACATCCGCGTGATCGAGTTGGCCGAGGCCCTCGTCCGTTCCGCTTCGGCCGCGTCCGTAACCGCCGGCCAGGTCGTCCCCGCGCCATAGAGGCGGAAAAGCGAAACTCGAAATTCGAGAAACGAAACTCGGGACTGGAACACAGTCGTCACGCCGGGAGTAGCGAATTCCGATTTCGTCTTTCATGCATTGCGGCCCGATTCCTTCGCTATAATCCGCCGCGGAGGTGAAAGGGGTCCGGTGACCCTCCCGGCCTTCAAAGCCGGAGATTCGACCGCTCGCCGGCCGAATGGTGGGTTCGACTCCCACACGCTTCCGCCAAATGCTTGATGATTCGACTGCCTTTGTGGGAGTCGAAGCCCAAGAAACACCCCTCCTACCCCGGGTTTTGTTCCCAATTTGTTCCCAATTTCGAGACTCGCCAAAGCACCGTGCCGGTGCGGCATCGCCGAGGATGCAACGACGGCCGGATAGCGGACACACAGAGGGCACACGCGCCGCTACCGCATAGCTGAGAACAGCGATACGAACGGCGAAAGGGACCTAATGGCGAGGAACCGGCGGGACGCCA
>DATFZR010000183.1:0-3290 GCA_035314265.1 Candidatus Acidiferrales bacterium | reverse complement strand
TTCTGCCGGTTTGTGAACCGGCGGACGGTGGCGCTGGCGCAGGAGAGAAATCCGCGCGACGCGAATCATCGGGTGCTGGAAGAAAACCGGGAACGGCTGGAGGGCATGCGGCTGGAGGACGGCGCGAAGGTGCAAGTGGTGCGGCTGCCGATGCCGGCGCCGCTTTTCTTTGAAGACCTGCGGCTGCCGGCGAGCTACGCGAACTTCTATACCGGCAATGCGGCGGTACTCGTGCCGACGTTCAACGATCCGAACGACCGGGTGGCGCTGGGAATCCTTGGGGAACTGTTTCCCGGCCGGGCGGTGGTGGGGATTCACGCGGTGGACCTGGTGCTGGGGCTGGGGACGCTGCACTGCCTGAGCCAGCAGCAGCCCGCGGACGCGTAGGCACGTTTCGGAAGGCGGCGGGCCGGAATTGCAGGCGTGCTGTGCGCGAATCACGTCCCTTCCGCATTCTTGACAAAGGGGTTATGGTTGGCTAGCGTGCCGTGCAGACGAGTGGAACCGCGCCCGCGGCGGGCGAAAACGAGGGGGCTTTGCCTTCACCCATCATCATCACACTGACGACAGATTACGGAACGAATGATCATCTGATTGGGTCGATGAAGGGCGTGATGCTGAAGATTCACCCCGACATCCAGATCATCGATATCTCGAACCACGTTCTGGCATGCGACATCCTGGATGGCGCGCTGACCATCGGGATGGCCTACAAATACTTTCCTCCGAAAACGATTCACGTGGTGGTGGTGGACCCGGGAGTGGGAACGCCGCGGCGGCCCATTCTGGTGACCGGAGACCATCACTATTTTGTGGCGCCGGACAACGGCGTGCTTTCGATGGTGTACGACACGCAGGAGAGCTTTTCCGTGCGGCATGTGACGTCGGAGCACTACTTTATGCGGCCGATGAGCAATACGTTCCACGGGCGCGACCTGTTTGCTCCGGTGGCGGCGTGGCTGGCGAAGAACCAGCAGGCCATGAGCTTTGGGGAAGAGATTAACGATCCGGTGCGGTTTACGCTGCCGAAGCCGCGGACGGCGGACGGAAAAGTGAAGGGCGTGATCCTGAAGGTGGATAACTTCGGGAACCTGGTGACGAACATTCCGCCCGACCTGATCCCGCAGGCGTTTATCCCCGACGGCAAATTCCGCATGACCGTGGCGGGGAAAGAAGTGCCGAAGATCATGCTGACGTACGGGGATGGCGGGCCGGGGGAACCGTTTGGCGTTCTGGGGTCGGCGGGATTGCTGGAGATCAGCGTGAACCGGGGAAGCGCGGCGCGGGTGCTGGGGGCGGCACGCGGGGCGGAAGTGATTGTGGAGTTGTTGTAGGCGTTGTGAGCAGCGCCCCTACGGGGATGCGGTGCGGAGGCGCTGGATTTTTACGCGGGCTACGCGGCGGCGGTCTACCTCCATTACTGTGGAACGAAAGCCGGCTTCTTCGAAGGATTCGCCGCCTTTGGGGATGAAGCCCAGGCGGGCCATCACAAAACCACCCAGCGTTTCGTAGGAAGCGTCTTCGGGCAGCTCGATGGCATGCTGCTTTTCCAGATCGCGCATCTTCAGCGAGCCTTCCACAACCATGGCGCCATCGGGAAGCGTGAGGGGGCGCTCGACCACGTCGAATTCATCGTGAATCTCGCCGACGATCTGCTCGAGAAGATCTTCCAGGGTGACCAGACCGAGGATGGTGCCGAATTCATCTACGACCATGGCCATGCCGGTGTGCTTGGAGCGCAATTCGCTGAGCAATTCGGCGGCGGCCTTGGTTTCCGGGACGATCACGATGGGACGAATCTCGCCGCGCAGGTGGAAGTCGGGCGAGGGGAGGGCTTCGTCCTTGCGGCGCTGGCGGTCGAGCATCACCCAAAGGATGTCTTTCACGTGGATGAAGCCGGCGGGGTGGTCGAGGCTGCCTTCGTAGACGGGAAGGCGGGAGCGCTGGGTGACGGCGAACATGCGCAGGACGTCGTCGAGCGAAGCGTCAATGGGCAGTGCGTGGACGTCACTGCGGTGCACCATGATTTCGCGCACCTGGATGCGGCCCAGTTCGAGGGCGCTCTGAATGAATTTTTCTTCGCCGGGCTCGAGGAGTCCCTGCTCGCGCGCCTGCTCGACCAGAATCTGCAGCTCTTCGGCCGAGTGCGCGAGGGTGTGAGAATGGGCGGAGGTGGCTCCGAGGGCGCGGTTGATACGCTGCGCGGAGCCTTCGAGAATTTGAATGGCGCCGCGGAAGGTGGAGAGAAAGAGGCTGAAGGGGCGGGCGACGAGCAGGGCGACCTGCTCGGAGCGCTCGAGGCTGATCGTCTTGGGGACGAGTTCGCCGAGGACGACGTGGAGGAAGGTGAGGCTGAGGAAGGCCAGGGCGAAGGAAAAACCGTGGATGAGGAAGGCGCGCTCGGGCGTGGCGACGACGCTGAACAGGCGTTCCACGGCGACGGCGATGGCGGCCTCGCCCAGAAAGCCGAGAGAGAGGCTGGTGAGCGTGACGCCTACTTGAACGCCGGAGACGACCAGGCCCATTTCCGCGACGAGCGCCTGAACGACGCGGGCGCGGGCGTCTCCTTCTTCCACGAGCTGACGGATGCGAGAGGGCCTTAGCGCTACGAGGGAAAACTCGACCGCGGCGAAGAATGCGTTGCAGGCGACGAGCAGCAGGACGACGAGCAGGCGCAAAGCGATCAACGCGGACTCCAGGGAAGCCGGGCAGAGTGTAACAGGAAGGGGGCGGGGGCTGCCCACGCGACATGGGGAAGACGGGGACGAGCCGCAGGGACCGGGCGAGTTTATTCATGCTGTTCGGGGGCGGTGCATTCAGAGCGTGCAGCGCGGGGGGAATGCCTGCTGGTGGAGCTGGACCGCGGGTGAACTGCGGTGCACTTCGCGGGCGCCTGGGATTGCGGGGCTGGGAACATCTACTCCATCGAGGCGCTGTGGCGGGCGCGGCTGTCGCCGTGGCGGCGGAGCGACCGCGCGGGCACGCGCGGCGTTCGCGCACTGCACAAAGCGATTGTTGGGGTTCTGCGGGCTGCGCTAGAATGCTGCCTCGCGCCGCCGCCGGATTTTCGCGATCCGCAATGGCGGTTCCAGGGGCTCGAAGGGATTCTGCGGGTGTAGAAGCCGGAAGTGACGGCGGCCGCGAGGGGAGTTTCTGTGAACGTTCCGCAGGCAAAGAAGTCTCGGCCGCCGGACGGGCCCGAGGGCCCGGGCGAAAAGACGGCCGTCGTGGACTTTGAGAAATCGCTGGTGCGGCTGGAAGAAGTGGTGAAGCGCCTGGAGCAGCCGAAT
>DATFZR010000182.1:0-6323 GCA_035314265.1 Candidatus Acidiferrales bacterium | reverse complement strand
GTTTCCGCCACAACCGAATCTTCCGGCGAGGGCGGCTCGCTCCCGGCCAGACGCCCGGCGATCGTGCAGGCGGTATCGGGCTCGAGATCGAAGATGATGCGCCCCTCGATATCGCCTTGAAAGCCGATCAGGGCGGCCACGCCTTTGCGGCGGTACGCATCCTCTTCCATGCTGGGATTGCCCACAACCGTGGGTCCTTCAAGAAGCTGGCCGAGCACGGAATCCGCGGCGCTCACGAACGGCTGGATGAGGTCCATGCGCATGGCTAGACTCCCTGCCTCTGAGAGCTGGCGCTGCCTGAGCTCGCGCCGGCGCCCGCCAGCACGCCATCGTCGTTCAGAACGTAGCGCACGATCTCGTAGAGCACGTCGGGACGGACCGGCTTCTGCACGAAGTGCCGCGCGCCCTTCTGCAGAGCCGCCAGGATGTTCTCCTGGTAGCCAACGGACGAGACCATGACGATGCGCGCGTCGGGGTGCTGGCGCACGATGCGCTCGACCGCCTCGATGCCTTCCATCTGCGGCATGGTGATGTCCATCAGCACGATATCCGGCAGCGTGCGGTTGAATTCCGTGATGGCGGTAAAGCCGTCGCCGGCTTCCCCGGCCATCACGCCGCCGAAGGATTCGACCATGCGGGCCAGATTGCGCCGCGCGAAGACCGAATCGTCCACCACCAGGTAGCGCACGGGCCGCTTTTCCTTGCTCACACTCAATGCCGTAAACTGTTCCATTGTCGTTCTCCTTCTTGCTGCGAAATCTATTGGCCGGCCATTACGCGATCGGCCGCGCAAACCTCTTCCCAAACCTTGCCCATGCCCTCCAGGGGAACCACGCGCTGCACGTAACGCCTCTCGATCGCCATGCGGGGCATGCTGTCTACCACGCAACTCTCACGGCTCTGGGCCAGCGTGATTCCGCCGGCTTCACGGATTTTTCCGATGCCTTCCACGCCGTCTTCGCCCATGCCGGTCATGATCACGCCGGCCGCGGTGGCGCCGAACTCCTGGGCGACGGAGGAAAGCAGCACGTCCGCGGAAGGCCTGTGGCCATTCACACGTTCCGTATCGCGCAGCACCACCATGTCGCCCACCACCATGCGCTTGACGGTGATGTGCCGGTTGCCGGGGCACACCAGCACGTGGCCGGCGGTAAGAAAATCGCCGGAATGGGCCTCGCGCACGTGGATGGCCGAGCATTCGTCCAGGCGCCGCGCAAACATTTCCGTAAATCCTTCCGGCATGTGCTGCACGATCAAAACGCAGCCGGGAAATTCCTTGGGGAGCTGCGGAATCACGCGCTGGAGCGCGCCGGGCCCTCCGGTGGAGATGCCCACGGCGATCACGCGGGCAGGCACGTGCCGGGCGTCGCCTTCCGGCGCCTTCTCGCGGGGCGCGTCGGGCAGTTCGGCCGGCGGCAGGTTGGGCAGCGTGCTGCCGGCCGCGGCCTTGATCTTTACCGAGAGCTCGCGTGCGGCTGCGCCCAGGGATTCGCGCGTGGACTCGGCCGGCTTGGTGACAAAATCGAAAGCGCCGAGCGCCAGGGCCTTGAACGTCAGATTGGCGCCGCGGCGTGAGTGGGCGCTGAACACGATCACCGGCACGCGGCGCGCGCGCATCACGGCGCGCAGCGTGGCGATCCCGTCCATCAGCGGCATTTCCAGGTCGAGCGTCAGCACGTCGGGGCGCAGGTCCTCGATTTTCTTCAGGGCGATGGCGCCGTCCATGGCCGTTCCCACCACCTCGATCGACGGATCGTTTTCGAGCAGGCGCGGGATGAGCTTGCGCATCAGCGCCGAATCGTCCACCACCAGTACGCGGATGCGGGCGCTCATGCCATGGCCTCCGCGACGGCGAGCCGCGAGAGCTGCGAGACCACGGTGGGCAGATTCAGGATCATCACCACGGTGCCGTCGCCCAGGATGGAAGCGCCGTTGACGAATTCGGTTTGGGTGAGGCGGCTGTCGAGCGCCTTGATCACCAGCTCTTCTTCGCCGCGAAGGTTGTCCACGCCCAGGCCGAACCTGCGGTCACCGATGGCCACCACGATCACGAACAGGCGGCGCGCCCTGGCGGAAACGGCCACCGCGTTGGCGTTCAGGCGGTCCAAGCGGATGAGCTTGAGCACCTGGTTGCGAAGCTGGAAGACCTCGTGGCCGTCCACCTCGTGCACTTCCGCTTCCGTGGTGCGTGTGATCTCCACCACGGAGGCCACGGGAATCGCGTAGAGCTGGCCGCCCACTTCCGCAAGAAGCGCCTTGATGCTGGCGAGGGTGAGCGGAAGTTGCAGCAGGAACTTGGTGCCCTTGCCCGGGGTGGTGGTGACGTTCACGCTGCCCTTGAGTTTCTCGAGGGCCGTCTTCACCACGTCCATGCCCACGCCGCGGCCCGAAATCTGGGTGACCTCGCGCAGCATCGTGAAGCCGTGGATGAAGATCAGCCCCAGGGCTTCCATATCGGTAAGGTGCAGCGCCTCTTCGGGCGTGATAAAGCCCAACTCGATGGCGCGCGTGATGATGAGCTCCCGATTGATGCCGCGGCCGTCGTCGCCCACTTCAATCACCACGTGATTTCCCTCGTGGCGGGCGGAAAGGCGAATGGTGCCGCGCGCGGGTTTGCCGGCGGCGATGCGCTCCTCGGGCGGCTCGATACCGTGGTCCACGCAATTGCGGATCAAGTGGGTGATGGGTTCGGAGAGCGGCTCGAGGATGCTCTTGTCGAGGCCGGTGGACTCGCCGCTCACGGAGAGGGCCACGTCCTTCCCGCGCAGCTTGGCGATGTCGCGCACGATGCGCGGGAACCGGCGGAAGAGCTGCTCCACGGGCACCATGCGGATCTTCATCACCGATTTCTGCAGGGTCTCCAGCACGCGCGATTGGAAGCCCAGCGCGTCTGCAAACCGGGAAGCCAGGGGGTCGCGCTGGAAGCGGCGGTCGAATTCCGCGACGGTGCGGGAGAGCATGGACTTGCCGATGATCAGCTCGCCCACGAGATTCAGCACGTCGTCAATGCGTTCGGAATCCACGCGCAGCGTCTTATCCGCGACGGCCGCGGCATGCGCGGGCACGCTCCCGGCGGCCGCCTGGGCGAACGCGCCCGGTGCGGCGGAGGCAGCAACGGAGGAGGCGGCGGGGGGAATCGCCGCCTCCAGAACGTCGCTGTGGGGGAGAGAAATCAATTCGTGCAGCGGATCCGCGGGAAGAATCGCGCGCTCCACCACCACTTCGCGGGTCACCGCGGGAATATGCAGGCGCTTGCGCAGCGTGGCCAGCGGCAGGACGCTCGAAAGGGCCGCTTCCACCGTGGTCACGTGCTCGGCGTGCGCATCGTCTTCCGGATGCAGGGCGAGAATGCCGCCGCAGGAATGCAGCACGTTGCGCACGAGCTGCCAGGCCGCGGCGGGCATGAGGTTCGCCGTGTCCAGCGAGACAGCCACGTGGTAGACCGCTTCGGCCTTCGCCGTGGCTTCGGAAATCAGCATCCGCTCGTATTCATCCCAATCGAAGCGCGCTTCCAGGCGGCCTTGCGGAGCCGGCGCGGCGGGGCCGTGTGCCTGGGCAGCAGGCGCCGCGGAGAGCTTGTGGATCAGAACGCGAAGCGCTTCTCCGCCCGGCGAGGGAAGATTTCTGCGCTCGGCGGTGAGCATGGATTCGAATGTGTCCGCTGCAGAGAGCACCGTTTCGGCCAGCTCGGCGCGGCGTTCGGCGGCGAGCTCGGGCGTCAAAATGTCTTCAAATTCGTGAGCGAGCTGGCCGAGCTCGCGCATGCCGACGGCCGCGGAATCTCCCTTGAGCGTGTGGACCACGCGGCGGACGCGGCGGATGGTCTCCGCATCGGAGGTTCCGCGTTCGAGCGCCAGGCCGTCCTCATTGAGGGTCTGGAGCAGCTCGAGCGCGGTCTCGAAGAAGATCTCGCGCAGGTCCGTGGCCCGCTCATCGAGAGGCTGGGTCACTGTGCCTCCTCGATGCGCTCGTAGGCGGTGCCGTTATTCTGGTGGATCATGCGGAACTTGGTGGTCAGGCCAAACAGGCTCTCCGCGTGGCCTACAAAGAGGTATCCGTTGCGGTTCAGGCAGCGGTAGAACTTCTCCACCAGGCGCTTCTGCTCGGCCTCGTCGAAATAAATCATCACGTTGCGGCAGAAGATCACGTCGTTGCGCTGGGGCAGGAACTCGGTTTTCAGGTTGTGGAAGTCGAACTGGACGAGATCTTTGAGCGGCTTCTTGATTTCGTACTTGTCGCGCAGCTTCTCGAAATAGCGCAGCCGCAGCGTGTACTCCACCGGCTCCATCTGGGATTCCGTGTACTGGCCCTGCTGCGCCGCCTGCAGTGCGGAGTAGCTGATGTCCGAGGCGATGATCTCCACCTTCCAGGGCGGAGGCACCAGCGGCTTCGGAGAAGGCATTTCGTACGGGAGAGGATTGCGCAGGTAATAGTAGGCCAGCGCGTCGCACACCAGGATGCCCAGCGTGTAGGGCTCCTGGCCGGTGGAGCAGCCCGCGCACCAGATGCGCAGCGTCCAGTCGCGGCGCTCCTGCTTGCGGTGCAGCAGATCCTCCAGAACGGTCTTGTGGAACAGGTCCAGTTGCGGGCGATTGCGGAAGAAGCTGGTTTCGTTGACCGTCAGGTTTTCCAGCAGGCTGGCCAGCTCCGCCTTTCCTTCCCGGCTGGTGAGCAGGCGGTAGTAGTGATAGAAGCAGTCGGCTTGCGTCGCTTTCATGCGGCGCTGCAGGCGGTCCTGCAGGAAGTGCGAGCGGCGTTCATCGAAACACATGCCGCACTCCTGGTAGACCAGCGTCTGCAGGAGCTTCAGCTCCGCTTCGGTAAGCTGGATCGGTGTGGTAAGGGTAGTGGACATATTCTTCCGTCTAGCGCCGTGCGCCGCGCCCGGGCGTCACTTCATTGCTCCCGCGGCCTCGAGTGTCGCGACTTCCGCGACTTCGCCCGCGCTGCGCAGTTCGCCGCGCTGCAGCACCTTGTTCAGGTCCAGGATAAGAATCAGCCGGCCGTTCAGTTTGCCCACGCCGCTGATGTAGCTCAGCTCCCCTTCGCTGAACAGATTGCGCGGCACTTCCACATCGGCGGGAGGAATCTTCAGGACTTCCGAAGCCGAGTTGACGATCAGGCCCACGGACTGGCCCTCGACTTCAGCCACGAGGATGCGGCTCTTGCGGCCGTTTTCGATGGCCACGTCCTTGAAGCGCTTGCGCAGGTCCACGACGGGCACGATTTTGCCGCGCAGGTTGATTACGCCTTCGATGAACTCCGCCGCGTTGGGCACCGCGGTAATCTCCGGCAGACGCACGATCTCCCGGACCATGGCGATGGGCACGCCGAACGTTTCGCGGCCGACCCGGAAGCCTACCAGGTGCAGTTCTTTTTCCATGGCAGCTCTCCGGAACTCAGGAATTCACCAGTTCAGCGAGCCGGGGCTCGTACACCTGGCTGTGGCTGCGGCCGTTGCCGCCTGAACCACTGCCACTGCCGCTCAGATAGTGTTCGGACGATTGCGAATCGCTCTGCGGCCGGGGAGCGCCCTGGCCCTCGAGGCTGATGTTTTCCAGGGTCTTGAGCAGGGCGCGCGCCAGTTTGGACATTTGCTCGGAGGCGGCGGCCAGTTCGGTCGACCCGGACGTGGAATGCTGCACCAGCTCGCGCATCTTCTCCATCGCGCGCACCACGGCCTGCGCGCCGGAAGCCTGCTCTTCCACAGACGAGCTGATTTCTTGCGTGATTTCGTTCAGGCGGTTGGTAGTCCTGGCGATCTGCGCGGAGCCCACGGACTGCTCCGTGGTGGCCGCGCCGATTTCCTGCGCGAACTTGAACACCTCGCTCACCACGCTGGAAATCTGGTGGAGCGCGCCGTTCAAATCCTTGCTGAGCACGAGCCCTTCCTCCACGATTTCCGTGCTCTTGCTCATGTTCACCACGGCTTCGCGGGCTTCCTTCTGGATGCTCTGGATCAGGTCGCTGATTTCCTTGGTGGACTGCGTGGATTTCTCGGCCAGCTTGCGCACTTCGTCGGCCACCACGGCAAACCCCAGCCCGTGCTCGCCTGCGCGCGCCGCTTCGATGGCGGCGTTCAGGGCCAGCAGGTTGGTCTGCTCCGCAAGGTCGTCAATCACCTCGATGATCTTGCCGATGTCGTCGGCGCGCTTGCCGAGCGATTGGATGGTGTCCGAAGACTGCTGGATGGATTTGTTCGTGCGGCTCATGCCGTCGGTGGCCTTCTCCATGGTGGTGATGCCGGTGCGCACTTCCTCGCGCGAACGGTTGGAGATGTCCAGGAGGATCTTGGCGTTGTCTGCCACGCGCTGGATGGAGGT
>DATFZR010000181.1:0-3234 GCA_035314265.1 Candidatus Acidiferrales bacterium | reverse complement strand
CCATCCGGCCACTTCACCGTGTACCCCATCGCTGACCACGATCCGCGTGTAGTCCCCGGGAAGTTTCGCAAACCGCTCCGTGGCCCCCGCCATGGCCACCACGTGCCGCGCCTTCCCGCGCTCCAGCCGGTCGCGCAAATCCTCGGTCGTCAGCAGCGTCGCCGCAGGGATCACCACCGCGCCCAGCTTCATCGCCGCCAGGATCATCTCCCACGTAGCCGCCACGTTCGGCAGCATCAGGATGATGCGGTCGCCGCGTTCCACTCCCCGCCGCCGCAAGAATCGCGCCACCTGGTTTGACCTTCGCGACATCTCCTCGAAACTGATCCTATGATCCGCCCCGCCGTCCTCCGCAATCCACAGCGCGGTCTGCCGGTTGCCGCGCGCGTAGTCATCAAAATAATCGAGCGCCCAGTTGAACGTGGTCAGCCGCGGCCACCGGAACTCGCGACGCGCCCTTTCATAATCTTCGCGGCACTCAAACAATAAATCCCGCGCCGCCAGAAACGCCTTCACTCCCTCACTCCGCCCTGCGCTCATAGGTTCGTCACCCGCTCCCCCGTATCATTGCCAGGCGCTCACAGCGTCGCGCCTGTCATCCCGAATCCCGAGAATCGGGAGGGCCTGCTTTTCATGCTGTACCGCCGGCTTGCCCTGAGCGAGAGCCGAAGGGCATCTTGCCGGCGTCTCGCCGGCATCTTGCTCGCCACTCGCCACCAGCCACTGCCCTACTGTACACCGCGCAACCACGCCCCACCCGCCTCGCGCTACAATCCCCACTGCCGCGCCGCCCATGAAACATTCCGCCTCTCCGCTGCGTTGCTATCAGTAGGGTGGGCTCTATAGGCTCGCCAGGGGGATGCACACATGTCAGACGCAAAGCCCAGGGGTCGCGGCTCGCTGTTCGGCGCGCTTTTCCTGATCCTGCTCGGCGCTATATTTCTTTATTCCAATCTGCGCCCGGAGTGGGACCCGTGGCCGCTGATTTCCCGTTACTGGCCGCTGCTCCTGATCGTGCTCGGTTTGGGCAAGCTCTGGGATGCCATGCGCGCGCGGAACGCGCCTCCTGGAACACCGCCCGTCCGCCGCAGCGGCGAGGGAGTCGCCATTTTCGTCCTGATCCTGCTGGTCGGCATCGTCTTCTTCCGCGGCCACGGCCAGGGCTATGCCGGCTCCCGGCTCGCTCACGAAGCCAGGTCCGTTGAGGCCCAGGGCGCTGAGTCCGTGCGCGTCTCCATGGAAATGCCCGCCGGCGAATTGAGGATTTCCGGCGGCGCCACCAAGCTCCTCGACGCTGATTTCGACTACACCGAGTCCGATGGCGCGCCCGATGTCTCCTACGACGCGTCCGGCAAAGAAGGAACCCTCCGCATCGAGCAGCATGGCTCACATCCCCACGTCCACGTCATCGGCAGCTCAGACGATCGCTGGGCGCTCCGTCTGAATAACGACCTCGTCCGCGATCTGCAAGTAGAGATGGGCGCCGGCCGTGGCGACCTGAACCTGCGTGGCCTCGCCCTCACCAACCTCAGCGTGGAGATGGGCGCCGGCGAACTGACCACAGACCTCATCGGCGACTGGAAGAAGGACGTCACCGTGCGCATCGAGGGCGGCGCCGGCCGCGCCACCGTCCGCCTGCCGAAAGACATCGGCGTTCGCGTCCGCGCCTCCGGCGGCATCGGCTCGATCGACGTCTCAGGCCTCCGCTCCGACGGCAGCTACTACGTCAACGATGCCTACGGCAAATCCCCCGTAACCATGAACGTCACCGTGGAAGGCGGCGTAGGCCAGATCCGCCTCCTCGGCCAATAAGTGGCAGAGCCATTTCTGGCGGAGCTCCGGCCCCAAACCACACACTCAAGAACCGCACCGCAAACAGCCCGCGACACACTGTCATTGCTTGCGGCCTCTCCCAGCCCCCCCGGCAGGTGACGCCCGGCACCCATCTGCGCTAAAATAGCTTCTCGACGCACCTGGAAAGCGAGGCCCTAGTTCAAGACAGCTTCTGCTTCTCATCTCCCTGATTCCTCTCAAGAAACCCGCAGTTCGCTTGAGCCGATAACCGCAAATCCGCGTGCTAGCATTGAAGTTTCCCGTATGACCTCTACCACTCACACGCACCACCGTCGCCAGGCGCTCCTCGACGCGCTCGAATCCCGCATCCTCATCCTGGATGGCGCCATGGGCACCATGATCCAGCAAGCCCAGCTCACCGCCGCCGATTTCGGCGGCCCCGAGCTCGAAGGCTGCAACGAGGTCCTCGTCCGCACCCGCCCGGACGTCATCCTCGGCATCCACCGCGCCTACCTCGAAGCCGGAGCAGACGTCGTCGAAACCGACACGTTCGGCGGCACGCCTCTCGTCCTCGCCGAATACGGCCTGGCCTCTGAAGCGCGCGAGCTGAACCGCCGCGCCGCCGTGCTCGCCCGCCAGGCCGCGGACGAATTCTCCAAGCCCGGACGCCCGCGCTTCGTCGCCGGCTCCATCGGCCCCACTACGCGCGCCATCAGCGTCACCGGCAACGTCACCTTCGAAGAATTGCAGCAGACCTTCTACGAGCAGGCCATGGGCCTGCTCGCAGGCGGCGCAGACATCCTCCTGGTCGAAACCTGCCAGGACACGCGCAACGTCAAAGCCGCCCTGCTCGCCATCCACCGCGCCCAGCAGGAATGCGGCAGCCACGCCGGCGTCATGGTCTCCGGAACCATCGAGCCCACCGGAACCATGCTCGCCGGACAAACCGCCGACGCCTTCTGGGTCTCCATCGCGCATGCCGGCCTGCTCTCCATCGGCCTGAACTGCGCCACCGGCCCGGAGTTCATGACCGACCATCTCCGCACGCTCAGCGAGTTGGCCTCGACCCGCGTCTCCTGCTACCCAAACGCCGGCCTTCCGAACGAAGACGGCGTGTACCTCGAAACTCCGGAAACGCTCGCGGCCCAGCTCGATCGCTTCGCCCAGCACGGCTGGCTCAACATGGTGGGCGGCTGCTGCGGCACCACCCCGGCCCACATCCGCGCCATCGCGCACATGGCCGAAGGAAAAGCCCCGCGCCGCGTCCCCGGCGCCCCCGGCCGCGCCTTCTACACCGGCGTCGATCTCATCGAAGCGGAAGACTCCAACCGCCCCCTGCACGTCGGCGAACGCACCAACGTCATCGGCTCGCGCCTCTTCAAAGACCTCGTCATGAAAGACCAGTGGGAGGAGGCCAGCGAAATCGCCCGCCGCCAGGTC
>DATFZR010000180.1:0-2569 GCA_035314265.1 Candidatus Acidiferrales bacterium | reverse complement strand
AACGCGCGGCTGCCGGGGGGCGCGGGAGAGCGCCGCGGCCAGATCGTCTGGCGAGGCGGCGCAGACGTGGCAGAGGTCCTGCGTGAGGATCAGGTCAGGCTCGAGGCGCAGGAGCATTTCTGCGTCTACGGAGTAGATGCTTTCTCCGCGGCCGATGAGCTCGCGGACCTGGCGGTCGATTTCGCCGGGGGGCGCGGTGGGATCGACGCGCGGGTGGATCAGGGAGGGTTTAGCGCGGACGCTGGGCGGGAAATCGCACTCGTGGGAGATGCCTACTAGGGAGTCTTCGAGGCCGAGGGCGCAGACGATTTCGGTGGCGGAGGGTAGTAGGGAGACGATGCGCATGGTTTTCTTCGGGTAAAGGACCATTCCCCGGAACTTGCCCACGGTCAGAAGTGCGCTGACCGTGGCTACCGAACCTAACGATACAACAGATACTTCTCGCGGAGGGCGCGGAACGCGGCGATTTCGTCTTCCCAGCCGAAGATGATGTTTGTGGGGGAATCGCCTTTCTGGATGCGGGCGACGGCGGAGGAGGACCCGACGAGCTCGATGATTCCCTTCACGTCGAAGCTTTTCGGGTAGAGCTTCGCGAGGGCTTCCGCCATTTCCACGCCCAGCAGAATGGGGAAGACGCTGGCGCGATCGTAGACGACGAGGCCGACGCCATCGCAGTGCTGGTCCTTATAGGGACCGGAACGCGGCGTGAAGCGCGTGGCCACGAAATGGACGGCAGGAATGTGGCGGCCGTTCAGATAGGCGGCCAGCTCTGTGCCGTGGACCCAGGGGGCTCCCACGAGTTCGAAGGGGCGGTCGGTGCCGCGTCCTACGGAGACGCCGCCGGCCTGCAGGAGCTCGACGCCGGGGTAAATGATGGATTCGTCGAGCGAACGGAGATTGGGAGACGGGGGAATCCAGGCGAGGCCGGTGGATTCGTAGAAATCGCTGCGGCGCCAGTCTTGCATGGCGATGACGTGGAGATCGGCGCCGATGTGATTTTCGGCGTTGATCATCTGGGCGAGCTCGCCGATGGTCATGCCGTGGCGGATCGGCATGCGGAAATAGGCGACGAAACTCAGGCGGTCGGCGTCGAGCATCGGCCCTTCGACGGCGAGGCCGCCGATCGGATTGGGGCGGTCGAGTACGTAGAACGCGATGTGGCGGCGGGCGGCCTCCTCCATGCAGTAGCCCATGGTGGCGGTGTAGGTGTAGAAGCGCACGCCGGCGTCTTGAATGTCGAAGACGAGGGCGTCGAGACCGCGCAGCATTTCGTCTGTGGGGCGGCGCGTGTCGCCATAGAGGCTGAAGACGGGCAGGCCGGTGGCGGCGTCCTGCGTGGAGTTCACGGGCTCGTCTGCGCTGCCTGCCAGGCCGTGCTCGGGGCTGAACAGGGCGACGAGGCGCAGGTTGGCGGCGTGGGCGAGCAGATCCACGCTGGTGCGGCCATCGCTGCCCACGCCCGTGTGATTGGTAATCAGGCCGACGCGTTTGCCGGTGAGCGGGGCGAACTGCTGCTCGGCCAAAACGTCGAGGCCGGTCTTCGTGTGGCCGTAGCGAAATTCGGGGCGGCCGGTGTTCAGGCCGCGCCATAGGAGAGATGCGGTGGTGGTGTCTCGTCCGAGCGCGGGCGCTGGAGTGGCTGTGCCGGATTGCTGGATGGCGGCGGCTACGACGGTGGCCACGCGCCCGCGCAAACTGGAAAGTGCGGGCCGGCCGTGGGGATGGACGCTGTTGGCCAGCAGGATCACGAATGTGTCTGTGGTTGGGTCGAGCCACACCGACGTGCCGGTAAAACCTGTGTGGCCGTAGGAGGCGCCTACCGGAAACAGATCGCCGCGGTTGGAGGAAAACGCTGAATCGATGTCCCAACCGAGACCGCGCAGCGACGGCACCCAGGGCGGATTCTCGGGCTGGGTGGCGAGCGCGATGCTCTCGGGGGCCAGCAGGCGCGTGCCGTCCGTGGGGGCGACGCCGCCGGCGAGCATCAGGAAACAGAAGCGGGCCAGATCGTCGGCGGTGGAAAACAGGCCGGCGTGTCCGGCGACGCCGCCCATGCCGCGGGCGCGCGGGTCGTGGACAACGCCGCGCAGCATGCGGCCGCGTCCGGAGCCGGCCTTCGCGCCTTCGGGCAGGTCTATTTCCTCGGTGGGGGCGATGCGCGGGCGCCAGGAAGCGGGAGGGTTGAAGCGCGTCTCCTTCATCCCCAGGGGCGCGTAGAACTCTTTTGCGGCGAATTCATCGAGCGGGTCGCCGGAAAGGCGGCGGACGATTTCGCCGAGGAGGATGAAATCGCAATCGCTGTAGACGAAAATCATCCCGGGCGGGGCGATGGTGTCTGCGCCGTAGATCCAGGCGAGGACCTGCGCGGTGGACGCGTCGTCGGGAGTTTTCGGGATGGGCGGCAGGCCGCCCGTGTGGGTCATGAGCTGGCGGATGGTGATCTGGTCCTTCCCTTTCGCGGCGAATTCGGGGATGTAATGGGCGACGGTGTCGGCGATGCGGAGTTTGCCCTGCTCCATCAGGCGGAGAACGGAGGGAGTGGTGGCAAAGACTTTGGTGAGCGAGGCGA
>DATFZR010000179.1:0-16308 GCA_035314265.1 Candidatus Acidiferrales bacterium | reverse complement strand
TTCCTCGTGGCCCAGCATCTTGTCGTAGCGCGCCTTCTCCACGTTCAGGATCTTGCCCTTGAGCGGCAGGATGGCCTGATAGCGCCGGTCGCGCCCGCCCTTGGCCGAGCCGCCGGCGGATTCGCCCTCAACGATGAAGACCTCGCAGCGTGCCGGATCGCGCTCCTGGCAGTCCGCGAGCTTGCCCGGAAGCCCGCCGGAGTCCATGGCGGACTTGCGCCGGGTGAGCTCGCGCGCCTTCCTGGCCGCCTCGCGCGCGCGCGCCGCCTCGATGCACTTGGTGATGATGCGGCGGCCGACGGTGGTGTGCTTGTCGAAGTATTCGCCCAGCTTCTCGTTGACGAGCTGTTCGACGCGGCCCTTGATGTCGCTGTTCAGCTTGCCCTTGGTCTGCCCCTCAAACTGCGGCTGCGGCAGCTTCACGGAAACCACGCCCACCAGGCCCTCGCGCACGTCGTCGCCGGTGATCGTGATTTCGTCCTTATCGCCCTTCATCATCCCGAACGAATTCGCGTAGGAAATGATCGTGCGCGAAAGGCCGGTGCGGAATCCGGCGAGGTGCGTGCCGCCGTCCACGGTGTTGATCGTGTTGGCGAACGAAAACACGTTCTCCGTGTACCCGTCGTTGTACTGCACCGCGATTTCCATCTCCACGGTGTCGCGCTTCCCCTCCATGTAGATCGGGGAATCGTGCAGCGTGCTCTTGCCGCGGTTCAGGTGCTTCACGAATTCGCTGATGCCGCCCGTGAACCGGAACTCCGTCTTTTTGTCGTTGCGCTCGTCCTCGAGGGTGATCTTCAGGCCCTTGTTCAGGAAGGCCAGCTCGCGCAGCCGCTGCGCCAGCACGTCGTAGCTGAACTTGGTGGTGTCGAAAATCTCGGGGTCGGGATGGAAGGTGATCTTCGTGCCCGTGCGCCGCGTTTTGCCGGTTTCCTTCAGCTTGCTGGAGGGATTGCCCTTCTTGTACGACTGCTCGTAGACGTGGCCATCGCGGCAGATTTCCAGCTCCAGCCAGTCGGAAAGCGCGTTCACCACGGAAACGCCCACGCCGTGCAGGCCACCGGACACTTTGTACGAGTCGCTGTCGAACTTCCCGCCGGCGTGCAGCACCGTCATCACCACTTCGGCCGCGGGACGCTTCTCCGTCTCGTGCATGTCCACGGGGATGCCGCGCCCGTTGTCAATCACCGTCACGGAATCGTCTTCGTGGACGAGCACGTTGATCTCGTCGCAGTGGCCGGCCAGCGCCTCGTCTACCGAGTTGTCCACCACCTCCCACACCAGGTGGTGCAGCCCGGTTTCCCCGGTCGAGCCGATGTACATCGCAGGGCGCTTGCGCACCGCTTCCAGGCCGGCAAGCACCTTGATGGATTTAGCGTCGTACTTGTGCCCCTGCCCGCCTGGACGTTCGGGCGTGCCTGCCGATTCACGATCCCCCATCGTTACACTCCTGCACTCTGTCGTTTCTTTCTTTCGTGTTTCTGTCGTTGCGTGGAAGGCCGGTCGCGGTGGACTCGGGCCATCGCGCTCTGTGGTCCCACGCGAAATGTCGCGGGACTCGGAGGGCGCGCGCTCCATCCCGTCCCGCGCAGCGGGACGTGGCGAAGCCTTCCTGGCTCTGCTCTGACGCTCGTTGAACGGCCCCGAAGGTGGAGCAATTCAACGCTTCTATTTTACGTGAATTGGGGGTTGGGAACAAGCGGGATTCGCGTCGCTGTGTAGCCCTAACGTCAATAGATGCAGTGGCTTGCGGGCTGCCTAATGAGCCCTGCGCGCGCCCTCGCCGGGCGCCAAAATCCTCGCCGCCGCGAGCGCATAAATGGCTGTGAATGCGTACACATTTTTCATGGCCACGCACTCGTTCGGCCCGTGCGCCACCTCAAGCCGGCCGGGTCCGAAAGCAAACGCAGGCACGCCGCGCTGCGCGTAAAAGCGGATTTCCAGCAGGCCCGGGCACACTTCAAATCCTGGCGAATGCCCGGTGATTTCGCGTGCGCTCTCTCGAAACGCTTGCGCCACGGGTTCCTGCGAAGAGAATCCCGCGGCAGGCTCTTCCTGAAAAACCCGGACGTCGAGTTCAAAACCCCGCTTTCGAAACCGCTCGATCACGGCGAGCAGCGCGCGCTTCTCGCGCGCCAGCGACTCCTCCGGATTGATGCGGCGGTCGACCGTGAAGGAACACTCCGCGGGTACGGCATTGAAATTCGTCCCGCCGGCCACCTGGCCGCCCAGCAGCAGCACCGAGCGTCGCGCCGCCGCCGGAGCGATGGGGAATCGCGTTCGCCGCTTTGCCACGCGCCGCCCGAGCGCGGCGAAACCCTGCGCCACCTCCATCGCGCGCTCGAACGCGTTCACGCCGCGGTAGTGCAGCCCCACATGCGCAGGCTTGCCGCGCACCGTCACGCGCAGGGAGATCGCGCCGCGGCACGCGTTCCAGATGACGCCACTGGTCGGCTCCGGCGTGAACATCCCAATTCCATCTTTTCCCAGGCGCCCGCTCTCCAGCAGGTAGCGCGAGCCGCACGCCCCTCCGGTCTCTTCATCCGGCACCAGAGCGAGTCCGATCTTTCCATCGAGCGGCACTCCCAGCTCGTTGAGCACCGCCATGGCGTAGATCATCGCCGCGAGCCCGCTCTTCATGTCCGCGGAACCCCGGCCCGCGAGCACTCCGTTTTTCACTAAGGGATTGAACTGCTTCGGCGTGGACGCGGGCACCACGTCGTAGTGCCCATGGAAATACAGCGTGCGCCAGCCACCGCCCAGCGAGGAGAGAACACAGTACCGCGGCTCGGCGCCTTCCTCGCCGCGTGCGCCGCGGCCCTTGGAATCGCTCGGCACAGTGCGGCCCGGCACACGTAGCAACTCGGCGGGTAAATCCAGATCGCGCAGCTTTTTCGCCAGGAGTTGCGCGCACTCGCGGTAGCGGCGCCCCGGAGGGTTTTCCGTGGGGATGGCGACGAGCGCCGCCGTGAATTCCCGGATCTCTCGCTCGCGCCGCGACACTGCGCGACGAATGCGCTCCGCGAGCAGCGTCCTGTCTGTATCCGTGGTCATGCGGACCACATCATGGTCACGCAGGGTTGTTGTGCTCCAGAGCCAAAATGGCCAGTGCTATTTTGGAGCACGCAGGTCTAACCTGCGGGGAAGTACTGCGCCAGGCGCGGTGGATGCGGTCAGCCGCGGGCCGCGTCAGATCCGCATCGGCATGATCACGTAGCGGTAGCGCGCACCATCCTCGGCCACCGGGCGCATCTGCCCTGCCGATTGCTCATCCTTCAATTCCAGGTTGATGGGGCCTTGTGGCGCGGCGTCTAGAAAATCGAGCAGGTATCTCGCGTTGAAGCCGATGGAAAGGTCCGGACCTTTCACATCGCGTTCGATCACTTCGCGCGCCTCGCCGTACTCCGGGCTCGAGGCGGAGAGTTCCACGCCCTCTTTCGTCAGCGATACCTTCACGGCCTGCGAGCGCTGGTCAGCCAGTTGGGACACGCGCCGCAGGGCGGTGGATAGCTCGTCGCGGTCGAGCGCCACGGTGCGTGAATTGTCGCGCGGCAAAACGGCCTCGTAGTTGGGGAAGGTGCCCGTGAGCTTCCGTGAAATCAGCAGCCGCTCGCCGACGCGGAAGAACAGATTGCTCTCGTCCTGCGCGAACTCGATCTGCCCTTCCTCGCTGGCCTCCGCCGCAAGCGTCTTCAGCTCGCTCATGGCCTTCTTCGGAATCAGCACGCCCACCTCGGCGTTCAGGCTGGCCAGCTTGTGCGTGGCCTCGATCAACGCCAGGCGGTGGCCGTCTGTGGCCACCAGACAGATGGAGTCCGGCTTCAGGATCAGCTTGGCCCCGTTCAGGGTGTACCGCGACTCCTCCATCGAAATGGCGAAATACGTCTTGGCGATCATATCCGCCAGCACCGCGGCAGGCAGGTGGACGAACACGGGCGGCATCACCGGCAGCGCGGGAAAATTCTCCTTGGCCATGCCCACCAGCTTGTAGTTCCTCTTGTCGCTGGTCAGCTGCATCCAGTGGTTTTCCAGCAGCTTGAAGCGGATGTCGCCGTCCGGCAGCAGGCGGATGATCTCCAGCAGCTTTTTCGCCGGGATCGTGCCCGCCCCGTCCTTCTTGGCCTTGGCCTCGCACGACGTGCAGATGGTCAGTTCCAGGTCCGTCGCCGTAATCCCCAGCCGCCCCCCCTTCACCTCGCACAGAATGTTCGCGAGGATCGGTATCGTCGTCTTGCGTTCCACAACTCCCTGCGTCAGGCTCAGTTCCCGCAGCAGGTCCGCTTTGCTTACGCTGAATTCCATCTTTGGGCTTCCCTCACACGGGTCAAAAAGAAGGACGGCTATCTCGACCCGCGTTACTGTATCGCTTTTCCAGGAACAGATAAAGACCGTAGCAGCAGTAGGGCCTGTGGGTATTGTGAAAAACACGCGGAAAACCACTCCAGCCTATACATGCAGCCTTGTATGCCGGTGTATCGAGCTGTGGGCGGAACGCACAACCTGCGGAAAACTACCGCCTCAGCAGGCGTCCCTCACTTCCCTCGGCCCTCGCGCCCCCCTTCGGCCAAAACCGCTCCTCACGAACCACACGCGTTCCACAGCAACTCCACACCTTCTGCACAGCCCCTATAGGCCGCGCCCGCACCTCGGCCTGAACCCTGCTACAAACGCCGCGGAGCCTCCTCGCCGGCGCCCAGGCGTACGAGCACACACCGGCACACCGGCCGCGCAAAACACGCAAGATTCAGTGGATTCACAAACTGGAGGGACTTCCGCAGAGAGCCAGCCGCCCGCTCTCATCCAAACGAATCGATCATCTTCGCAATCATCCGGTGCAGGTCCTTATCCTGCCGCCGCAACGATTCAATCTTGTGGATGGAGTGCAGCACGGTGGTGTGGTGCTTCCCGCCAAACTGCCGGCCAATCTCCGGCAGCGACGCGGTGGTGAGCTGCTTCACCACATACATGGCGACCTGCCGCGGATACGAGATCGCTTTCGCGTTGCTGCGCATCTTCAGGTCCTGGATGCGCAGGCCGAAGTGCTCGCCCACGCGCCGCTGGATCTGCTCGATGGTTACCTTCTTCTCCGCGGCGTCGATCAGGTTCTTCAGCACCTGCTGCGCGGTGGGAAGCGAGATCGTCGCGCCGGTCAACTGCGTGTAGGCGATCAGGCGCGTCAGCGCGCCTTCCAGCTCGCGGATGTTCGACTTGATCGAGCGCGCCATGTACTCCGTGACTTCATCCGGCAGGGTCACGCGGTCGTTCTCCGCCTTCTTGTGCAGGATGGCCATCTTCGTTTCCAGGTCGGGCAACTGGATGTCCGCAATCAAACCCCATTCGAAGCGCGACCGCAGCCGCTCCTCGATCGAATTGATCTCCTTCGGCGGGCAATCCGACGAGATGACGATCTGCTTCCCCTGGTCGTAGAGCGCGTTGAATGTGTGGAAAAACTCCTCCTGCGTGCGCTCCTTCCCGGCGAGGAACTGGATGTCGTCCACCAACAGCGTGTCCACCGTGCGGAAGCGGTCGCGGAAGCTGATCATGCGGTCGAAGCGCAGCGAATTAATCACGTCGTTCGTGAACTTCTCCGCGATCGAGTAGCACAGCCGCATGGCCGGCCCGCGCCTCTTGATCAGGTGGCCGATGGCCTGCATCAGGTGGGTCTTGCCCATGCCCACGGGGCCATAGAGGAACAGCGGGTTGTACGCCTTGGAAGGCTGCTCCGCCACGGCCTGCGCCGCCGCGTGCGCAAACTGGTTGCACGCTCCCACCACGAAAGTATCAAACGTGTACTTCGCGTTCAGCTGGTGGTCCGTCGAATCGAAATCCAGTTTTCCCTGGGAGGTGGCGGGGGCCGCGCCCGGCCGCGGCGGCGCTTCCGGACAAACAAACTCGATCTGCGCGTCGGCCACGTTCAATTCATGCAGCGCGGCCTCCAGCACGCCCTTGTACGTCTCCGTCAGGCGTTTGCGGTGGATTGCGGAGGGCACGCGCACGCGAATCCTGGACTCGCCGTTCGGTGTCTCCTCCTGTTCCGTGGGACGGAACCAGGAGCTGAAGGCGTGTGGATTGACACGCTTCTCCACGTGTTGAAGAATTTTTTCCCAGGAAACCATTCGTACCCCGAGGCTTTCACGTACGCGCGGAGCGGGCACAAAAAAGGCCCGCCTTCAATTTCCACAGATGTGGAAATAGTGTGGAAATCACGCCCCGCCGCGCCGGGGATTCTCTTCTGAGTTTTTCTGGTAAACCGCTGGGTGGAACGTCCCCTGTTCCACCGGACACTGCCCCGGGGAACCGCCCTCCCGAAGCCTGCCAACACCGCCCTAAGCACTCGTTACGGTGTTGGCGCGAGGGGTGATTCTGCACAACTCTTCGATTTCGGGCAAGAGAAAATTGCGCGAAGGCCGGAAGCGTTTCGCACAGCGCATGCACAGGTTTTCCACAACGCATTCGGCGCGCACGCAAGCCCGAAATAGCCGCTGGAATCCAGTCTTCATCCGCATTTTTCACTTCGCGCGCGGCGTGCCGGAAAATTCGCGCGCCGCGGAGTTGTGAATATCTCCGGCCCCCGGCCTCGCGCTATGCGAACGACGCCCGGGGCGAATCAGCGAGGAGTGACCGCAGGCCGCGGCAGGTCGAACACGCCCAGATTGCCGGAAGCCACCACCAGCCGTCCCGTCTCCACGAGCACCGCGCTGGCCTCGATGCGTTCTTCCTCGGGCGTGAAGATCAGGAAGGAGCCGTGTTCCGTGCCGTCAGAATAAAAACGCAGCAGGCGCCCGCTGATGGCCATCCAGATCTCCCCATCCACGGGGTCGATGGCCACCGGACCCAGCACCGCATGAAGATCCTGCTTGCCGTGCGTGTCTTCTCTTACGATGGCCTTGCGCGCGGACATGGAGGACGGCGCCCACTCCTCCGTATTCAGCACGAGCTGGAAATCCGAATACCCGAACCGGTCGTACCGGCGCACCGTGGGTTCCGGAAGGAAGGTGAACGAATAGTAGAGACGCCCGGAAGTATCGCGGCACAGCCGCCCGATGTTTGCGTAGCGGTTCAGGTCCTCGCGTCCCGCGATCTGCTCGGGCTCGCCGAATTCCCGCACCACCTGTCCCTCCGTGCCAAACACCGTAACCAGCTTCGCAGACCGCAGGCTGGCCACGGCCACCTCTCCAGCCGCCAGCGTCGCCACGGCCATCGGCCCCTCAATGTGGATCTGCCGCTCGAGCCGGCCCTCGCGGGAAAAAATATCCACGGCGTTTTTCCCGCGGTCGGCCACGTAGATGCGGCCCTGCTCATCGAGGTCCATATCCACGCCAAACTGAATGGCGGAGGAGGCAGCGGCGTCTGCGGGTGCGCGTCCCACGGCCGCGCCCTTGGCGTCGAAGATCATTACTCCCGTGCGTTCCGTCAACACCACGTAACGCCCGCCCGCATCCTGGTGAATCGCCGTCACCCCTGCGCCCACCGCGGGGAAAAGCCGCGCCCGCGCCACCAGGTCTGTATCGAGCGTTCCGGCCGCAGACAGGCCGGCCGTAAGCACAACGCCGGCGGCCACAGCCGCCGTGCAAATCGCGCGCAGAGAAAAAGGAATCATGTGGAACGGATTCTAGGAGCCTCCGCGGCCGCCAGGGGTTGCCTCGGCCCGGCGGGCCCGCGAGCTTTTTACGTAAATCCCAGCCGCACCCGTTTGATGGACCGCGCCAGGCCCGTCTGCTCGTCCGCGTCCACCAGCACGGCATTCAGCCGCACATCACCCTCGCCCACCTCGAATCGCGCCGGCAGGCCGTCCAGGAATCGCCGCACCATGGCCTGTTTATCCATGCCGATCACCGTAGCGTGCGGCCCGGTCATACCCACGTCCGTGATGTAGGCGGTGCCTTTCGGCAGCACGCGTTCATCGGCCGTGGCAACGTGCGTGTGCGTGCCCACCACCGCGCTCACCCGCCCGTCCAGATACCAGCCCATGGCCTGTTTCTCGCTGGTCGCTTCCGCGTGGAAGTCCACGAACACGATTTTCACCGGCCCGGCTCCATCCATGGGGCCCATCTTCGCCAGCCGCTCCAGCTCGCGGTCCGCCGTGCGGAACGGGCAATCGTTGGGAGTCATGAACACGCGGCCCTGCAGGTTCAGCAGCGCAAAGGGAATACCGGCTCTTGTCCGGCTGGCGTACAGCCCGCTGCCCGGCGATCCCGGAGCGAAATTGGCAGGCCGCAGCAGTCGCGGCTCCGAGGGAAAATACTCGAGGATTTCCTTCCGGTCGTAGATGTGGTTTCCGCCCGAGAGCACCTCCACGCCCGCCCCCAGCAGTTCTTCCACGAGTTTTGGCGTGATCCCGAAGCCCGATGCCGAGTTCTCGCAGTTCGCGATCACCAGGTCCACCTGGTGCTCAGCCCGCACCTCCGCCAGATCCTCCCGCACGATCTGCCGGCCGGGCGAACCCACAATGTCGCCGATAAAAAGGATTTTCATGTGTTCGCGGCGGGATGGTATTCCCCGCCGCGACATTCTAGCAGACCGCCGGAGCACAGCAGCGCCGGCAGCGGCCCCGCTCGCTTCTCGACATCGTTTCAAGCGCCATAGGGGCGGACCCGAGTTCTCCGCCCCTCTTCCGATCCGAGGCCTCTCTAGAAGTGAAACGCCAGCTCCGCCGTTTCCGTCCGCGGCGTCACGTAATGCGTCCCACTGAACGTCGAGAGGAAGTTGTACAGCGCCTCTTTGTTCGTCAGGTTGATCACGGTGAACCGCAGGCTCCATTTGTAGCGGTCGCCCCCGAACAGGTTGTCTTGCCCCACGGAGATGTCGAACAGGTTCCGCGGTTTGATCCGCTGGGGGTTCTTATCGTCGTTTTCCGTTCCCGGCGCCGGGATGTTGATCAGCGTCGAGCCGTAAAGATTCGGCGCGCACGAAGTGAGCGGCGTCGAAAGGGTGGGCTTCTGCGTCCCGCAGAACAGTCCCGCCTGGATTTGCTGGTCGGCGCTCAGACCGGTGAGATCCACCGGAGTCGTCGTGTCCGTTGCGAATGGCACGGCCCCGGCCACGAGCCCGCTGTCGTACCGCCAGTTGAACCCGAACCACGGTCCGCGGTTCTTCCAAGGCGTCTGGTATTGCAGGTGCACGGTGGAATTGAAGTGCTCGTCGTGGTCGATACGGAACGCGCCCACCGAACCCGGCGTGGCGCCCGCCCCGCCGAGCTGCGGCGTAAAGAACCGCGCCGCGACGCTGGACATCACCACCAGCGCGGTGAACCCGTGGTAGTTCGGAACGGTGCCCCGCAACAGGAATCCGGGGATTTTGGAGTTGTGCCATTCGATCGGGAAGGTGATGGGGGTCGCACCCAGAACGCTGAAGTCGTATGCATTATGCGTGTACTTCCAGATGTACTCGCCATCCAGCACGAAGTACTTTCCGAAGGCCTGCTGCAACCCGACGTGAAACTCGTTTCTCCATCCCGGAGTAAACGGCGTGATTTGGCCGACCGGGGTGGAGCACAGCAGCAGCGGGTTCAGCACCGCCGAGGCGCACCCGCTGTTTGAGAGCACGAGGTTTTCGTTGAACGGGGTCTCCAGGATGCGCGCGTACGATACGCGCAGCACGGTGTTCGTCTTTTTGACGTTGTAGGCGATACCCAGCCGCGGCTCGGGCTCCCGATGCACCGTCAGGCCGTTGTAGAAGTCCCCGCGGATGCCCAGGTTGAACGACCAGTTCCGCACGGAGATGGTGTCCTGCACGTACAGCGCGAGTTCCTTCACGTCCGTGTGCCCGTGGAAGGGGAACAGCGCCGCCGTCGTGTTCGCGCATCCGCTCGAAGACGCCGGAGTGGGCCGGGTGAGGTCCAGGCATGCCAGCACCGGATTGAACGCCGGGTTGGCCGTCTCTCCCCCCAGCCCCGCGCATTGCCCGGGGCCGTTGATCAGAACGCCGCCCACCAGGGAAGGCGTCGGGATCGTGCCCGTGGCCGCATCGACGCACGGCGAGTTCAGAAACTGGTTCACAATACCCAGTTGGAAGTTTTCGTCCAGGAACGTCTGCTCGTAGAGCGCCCCCGCCTTCAGGTTGTTTATCCCTTTCACGTACGACACGTCGGCCCGCACGCCCGCGTTCGTCAGCGTGCGCTGCTGCGAGATGGTTTCATTCTGCAAGTTGGGCACGTTCGGCGGCTGGATGCTCGCCGGAGCCAGATCGGAAAACGCGTCCGCGCTGGGGTAGTAGTTGTAGGCGTCGCGGCGCACGAAGGCCCCGAAATTGAAGATGGCCGTGGTGCCGATCAGATGCGTGTAGGTCGGCGCGATGTTGAACGTTCCGATCTTCGACCGCTGGTCGGTGGCCGGCACCGGGTTCCCGAACGGGTCCAGGATCCCCACGTTCAGGTTGTCGAACGAATTCGGCGTCTGGAACCACGAGCGCGTGTATCCCAGGTTCAGGTGCAGCGTATCCGCGCTCGTCAGTTGGTAGTCCACCCGGTCAAACACGTTTGCCTGGTTCCCCTTATCGTGCATCACGCTGAACTCGGGCGGGTCCAGAAAGCGTCCCGTGTTGAGCCCGCCGATGGAGATGAAGTTGCCCCATTTGGTCCCGCCGTAGGCCAGGTTGAAGTCCGTGGTCGCCGTTCCGAAGCTGCCGTAGGACGTGCTGATGCTCCCCGTGGGCTTATTCACTCCCAGGCCCGACCGTGTGGTCGCCACGATCACCAGGCTGGTTTTGTCTCCGAACTCCGCGGGCGGCGCACCGGAAATCACCTCGAGCGATTGAATCGAATCGGCCGGGATCTGGTTGGAGAAGACTTTGCTCTGTTGGTCCGTGATCGGCTGCCCATCCACTGAGAACGAATTCTCCGCGTGGTCGCCCAGCCCGTGGAACAGCCCGTTCGAGTCCGCGGCGACTCCCGGCGTCACCAGGGTCACCAGCGAGCTCACCGAAGAAGACGAGCTCTCCAGCGGCAGGCGGTCGAACAGTTTGCGGTCCACGTCCGTGTGGAACGTGGAATCATTCTCGATGAGGTCCGTCCCCGAGCTCTCCACCACCATCGTCGCCGACGCTCCCTGGAGCGCGAGCGCCGCTGTAACGTTCACCGGAACGCCCGAGCGCACATCCACGTCCTGCGAGAACGCGGCGAACCCCTTTGCCTGCACCTTCAGGTGGTACGGATTGAACGGCACGTTCGCGAAGCGGAATGCCCCCGCCGAATCCGTGGCCGTGGTCTGCTCGTAATGGCTCACCGGATTCTCAATACTCACCGCCGCCCTGGGCACCACCGCCCCCGTGGGATCCTTCACCGTGCCTTCGATCGTTCCGGAACTGCCCCCCTGCGCCCGCGCGGGCGCCGCCAGCCAACTGCTCGCGAAAACCAGCAAGAATAGCGCTGCCAATCGAATCCCTGTACGCATGTGTTCCTCCCCAATGCGGAGCCGGCCGGTGATTTCGCCGGGGAAAGCTGCCCTGAAAAAAGGGCGAGGCCGCCGGCGAGCCGTTTCGCCGGTGCGCAACAATTCCCGTTTAGATGAGGGAGAAAGACCTACGCAGAGGGTGGAGCGCGCGAAGGAGCGCTGTGGAGGAACAGCTCCAGCGCGACGGAGGAAGCAAAACTCGAAACTTCAGCCCGCTCGACGAGCGGTGTGGGCAGGGCGCCGACGGCGGGAGCCGTCGAGACCCCCACGTGGGCCGCCTGGCAGAGCCGGCAGGCCGCGTCGTTCTGGTTGTCGGGGTGAAAGTGACTCGACGAAAGGACGACAAATAACAGCGTGCAAAGCGCCAGCCCGAACACCAGCAGTGTTCTGGCCCGCCGCCCGCCGCTCGTTGTCCTCTCGCTTCGAAACACCGCTGGTTCACCCCGGTCTCGTTTAGATGCGCGCCCATCGCGCGCAGTTTCTACAACTTTCGGCTCCGGTCGCCCTTCGAGCACTCCTGCTTACACCTGCAGCACGTCGCCTTCCCGCGCCACCATCTGGTACATCACCGGGGTCACGATTCGCCCCAGGAACAGCCGGGAAACGAGTCCGGCAACCACCACGATCGCAAACGGCTTCTGCGAATCCGACCCGATTCCCGTCGAAAGCGCCGCGGGCAAAAGCCCCAGGCAGGCCACCAGCGCCGTCATCATGATCGGCCGCAGCCGCACCAGCGATCCCTCATAGGCCGCCGCGCGGATGTCTTGCCCCTCCAGCCGCAATTTGTTGATGTAGGAGAAGTCGATCACGCCCGTCTCCACCGAAACCCCCATCAGTACGAGCAGCCCGAGAACCGACGAGACGCTGAAAGGCGTGCCGGTCAATTTCAGCGCCAGCAGCGCTCCCACGGGTTCCGTGATCAGCACACCGAGGGCAACGACCACCGGGAATTTGAAGTTGCCGTAGAGCGCGAACAGGATCAGAAAGATCAGCATCACCGCAACCGGGCCGATCACCAGCAACTGCCTCCGCGCCTCCAGGAACTCGCTGTACTCGCCACCCCACGCGATCCGGTAGCCCGCCGGCAACTGCACCGCCTTGGCCACGGCCTTCTGCGCGTCCTCCACGGCCCCGGCCAGGTCGCGCCCTTCGATGCTGAATTGCACCCCGATGTATCGCGAGTTGTTTTCGCGGTAGATGAACGAAGCGCCGTTGCCCTCCCGGATGGCAGCTACCTCCGCCAGAGGGATCTGCTGTCCCGTAGGCGTACCCACCAGCAGGTTGCCGATCTGCCCCGCGCTTTCGCGGAACCGCGGCTCCATGCGCACCACCAGGTCGAACAGCTTCTCGCCCTGAATCACCTGCGTGGCCGCCTGGCCGCCCACCGCGGCCTGCACCATGGCTTCCACGTCTGCCACATTCACTCCGTAGCGGGCGATTTTTTCGCGATCCACGTCTACGATCAGGCTCGGCTGGCCCAGCTCGCGCACCACGGTCAGTTCCGTGAACCCGCGCACCTGCTCGAGCGTGCGTTTGATGGCCAGCGCCTTCTCCTGGAGCACGCTCAGGTCCTGCCCGTACACCTTCACGGCCAGCGCGCTCTTCAGCCCCGTCAGCGCCTCGTCCACGGCATCCTCGGCGGGCTGCGTGTAATTGAAAATCACGCCCGGGAATGCATCGAGTTTTTTCTGCACGTCGGCCACGAACTCTTCCTTGGTGTGCGCGCCGCTCTTCCGCCATGAAGCGTCTTTGTAAGGCTTCAGCCCCACATAGAATTCGCAGTTGAAGAACCCGGTCGGGTCCGTGCCATCGTCCGGGCGCCCCAGCTCCGAACCCACCTCGGTCACCTGCGGGTAGGCCATCAGGATTTTGCGCACCTGCGGAGCGAATTTTGCCGCCTCTTCGAACGAGATCGTATAGGGCAGCGTGGCGCGCACCCACAGCGCTCCCTCATCCAAATGCGGCATGAACTCGCCGCCAATCCCGGGAATGAGCAGCATGCTCGCACCGAAGATCACCACGGCGGCCACCATGGTGGGCCATGGATGATCCAGGCACCACCGCAGCTCTTTCGCGTATTCCTCACGGATCCACTCGTAGGCCCGATTCCGATGCTCGCGTACGCCCCCCCGGAACCAGTACGAGCACATCACCGGAACGAACGTCAGCGTGAGGATCAGCGCACCCACCAGCGCGATCGACATCGTCTCCGCCATGGGCAGAAACAGCTTTCCGGAAGGCCCGCCCAGCGCGTAAATGGGGATGTACCCCGCGATGATCACGGCCACCGAGTAGAAAATCGGCCGGTCCACGTCTTTCGCCGCCGACAGGATCACCTCGCGCAGGCTGTAGGCCGAATCCCCGCGCAGCCCCAGCTCGCGGTAGATGTTTTCCACCATCACCAGCGTGCCGTCGATCACGATCCCGAAATCAATCGCTCCAATCGAAAGCAGGTTGGCCGCCACGCCCCGCGCGTGCAGAAAGATGAACGCAAACAGCAGCGCCAGGGGAATCGTGAGCGCCACGATCACCGCCGCCCGCACGCTCACCAGGAAGAACATCAGCACGATCAGGACCAGAATCATCCCGCGAAGCAGGTTCGCCTCCACCGTGTCCGTGGTCAGCCGCACCAGGTCGCTGCGGTCGTAGAAAGGCACCACCTTCACGTCCGGCGGCAGGATGCGTTCGTTCAGCTCCTTCGTCTTCGCTTCCACTCCCTCCAGCACCGTCTGCGTCTGCTCGCCGCGGCGCATCAGGATTACGCCTTCCACCGCGTCGTCGTTGGCCTGGAAACCGAATTCGCCCAGCCGCGGCGCGTGGCCGATGGTCACCTGCCCGATATCCCGCACGCGCACCGGCGTTCCGTTGATCGTGGCTACGATAATGTTGCCGATGTCATGCGTGTCGCGCACCAGGCCCAGCCCGCGCACGTAATAGAACTGGCCGCCCTGCGAGTAGAATCCGCCCCCCGTGTTCGCATTGTTCGCCGCGAGCTGCTGGATCACCTGCGGCACGGTGATGTGGTAGCCATACAGGCGGATGGGGTCCAGCAGCACCTGGTATTGCATCACCGTGCCGCCGAAGCCCGAGTCGTCCGCCACACCGGGCACCTGCCGGTAGGCGCGCTCCACCACCCAGTCTTCAAAGGTTTTCAGGTCCTGCGGGCTGCGGTCCGGACTTTCCAGCACGTAGCGGTACACCAGGCCGCTCGGGCTGAACAGGGGCGCCAGCGACGGCGTCACTCCCGCCGGCAGGGTTGGTTGCGATAGCCGCTCGAATACCACCTGGCGAGCGAAATACGGGTCGGTGGACTCCTCAAACGTCAAAATGATGTCGGAGAGCCCGTAGAGCGTGATCGAACGCATCACCTCCATGCGCGGCACGCCGTTCATTTCCACTTCGATGGGCAGCGTCACCAGCCGCTCCACCTCTTCCGAGGCGTGCCCCGGCCACTGCGTGATGAGCTCCACCATGGGCGGCGAGAGATCGGGATACGCATCCACAGGCATCCGTTTGAACGCTACGACGCCGCCCACGGCGATGAACGCCGTCAGCATCAGCACCAGAAACTTCTGGTTCAACGCGAATTGGACGATGCGATGGATCATTGGCTGGTGATGGGCTAGTGCTGGAACGCGTTCTGGAACTGCAGGAACAGGCTTCCGTCTCCGATAATCTTTTCTCCGGAAGCGAGCCCGCTCAGGATCTGCGTGAGCCCGCCCTCGCTCTCCGCGATCTCCACAGAACGCCGGCCGAACTTGTGATCCGCCGTTTCCACGTATACAAATGGCTGGTTCTCGTCGTCGCGAAGCACCGCGGAGTCCGGCACGGAGATGGCGTTATCAATGCGTCCCGCCTTCATGAGCACGGTCACGTACATGTCTTTCTTCAGCTTCCTGCCGCGGTTCTCCACCACGATGCGCGCTTGCAGCGTGCGCGAATTCACATCCACGGCGGGCGAGACGAAGGAAACCTTTCCGTGGAACACGTCCGGGTACGCATCGGATCGCACTTCCACCTCATTTCCATCCTTCACCCAGGCCAGGTCCGTCTGGTACACGTTCGCCAGCACCCAAACCGTGCTCACGTCTGAAATGGTGAACGCCTGCGTCCCGCCCGCCTGCAACAATTGGCCGGGCGACACCAGCCGCTCCACGATGTCTCCCTCGATCGGCGAGAGCAGCGGAATCCCCGTGGTGACCGGCATCTTCTCGAGGTCTTCCGGTTTTGGGATGCCCAGGATGCGCAGCGATTGCTCGTTCGAATCCAGGTCTGCCTTCGCCTGGTTGCGGTCCGATTCCGCCTGCAGCAGGTCGCGCTCCGCGATGGCGCCGTGGGAATAGAGGTCCTGCGCGCGCGCGAAGTTCTTGTCCGTCACGTGGTAGGTGTCGCGCGCCTTCAGGTAGGAGCCGCGCAGCAGCGTGTAGTCCGGGCTGCTCACGTCCAGCAGCGGCTGGCGCAGCTTCACGTGGTCCCCCGGCGCCACCAGAATCTGCACCACCGGTCCGCCCACGGGACTGATCACCGGTGTGGTCTTGAACGCGTTGTAGGCCACGGCCCCGGAAAGGCGCAGCGTCCGGTCCAGCGGCGCCGTCGCCACCGTGATGATTTTCAGGTGCGCCATCTGCTCCTCGGGAACGCTGAAGAGCTGCGCGGTCTCCTCTTTCGTCGCCTTTCCCGAATACGAGGTCATCTGCGCCGCGGAATCGCGCGAGCCGCACGCCGCCAGGCCCAGCACAGCGAGCGCCGCAATCCCCGCCCCTGTAGCGCGGGGCATTGCCCCGCGGCTTTTTCTTCGAAGCCGGCCGAGGCTGTTCACGGCAAACTCCGCAATCCCGTAGCCTCGCGCAATTGCTCCAGCGCGAGCATGTACGAGGCCATGGACTGCCGGTAGGCGAGCTGCGTCGCGCGGTAGCTG
>DATFZR010000178.1:0-3337 GCA_035314265.1 Candidatus Acidiferrales bacterium | reverse complement strand
CACCCGCCGCGTGCCGCGCAGTATCGTTTTCAGGTGAACGGTCTCGCGAAGGTCTCCCATCACGCGTTCACACGCAATCCCGTCCAGCGCCGTCGCCAGGCTCGTGCGCCTTACCAGTACACGCACCTGTTCGCCCCGCTCCACCAGCAGCCGGGCTATGTGGCTGCCGACGAAGCCTGTGGCTCCAGTGACCAGCGTGCTCATGGGGTATTGAAGGAACCGCCTTCGCAGGTCTGCTTCAGCGGGCGAAGCGTCAACTTCAGGGACAATCTCATTCCCCTTCTTTTCGTCCCTTGTCCTCGGCTTCTTCGATGCGCCGGCCGCGCCGCGCGCCATTGCCGTTCCGGAGCTTCGGAGTCATGGCCGCAAGCCGCGCCGCCGCGGTGCGCACGCGCCCGTTCCCGTGCCCGTTGCCGTTGCCGTTTCCATTGCCATTCAGCGCACGCGCCGCTGCCCGGTAGCGCCCCGTCGCGCGGCATCCCTTGCGCCGTTCCGCGCGCCAGGTGTCCAGCGATTCCGGTGAGATCAGCATCGAACGGAAATCGCCCGTGCCCGTCTGCATGTTCCGGTACCGCGCCACCGCGTACAGCGGAAAATTGTGCCGGTACAGGTGGTACTTCAGGTAAAAGACCTCAGGAAAGCCGGTGCCCGTGAATTCGCTCTCTTCCCACGTGCCTTCGTCCGTCTGCGTGGTCAGCAGGAATTCGAGCGCCGATTCCGCGGCCCGGTCTTCCGGCCCCGCCGAAGCCAGCAGCCCGATCAGCCCCCACGCCGTCTGCGAAGCCGTCACCGCGCCGCGCCCCTTCTGTTCCGGATGGTCGTAGGATGCGATGGACTCGCCGAACCCGCCGTTGGCCTGCTGCACGGACTTCAGCCACTGCACGCCGCGCAGCGCGCACGCCTGCCGCGCCAATCCCAGCGGCTCAAACGCGCGCAGCACCCCGCTCGTCCCGTACACGTAATTCACGCCCCAGCGGCCGAACCACGAACCGTCTTCGCACTGGTCCTGCTGCAGAAAGTGCAGGGCGCGCTTCAATACCGGGTGCGAGGCGGGCCAGCCCAGCCGCGCCAGGCACTCCGCCACGCGCGCCGTAACGTCTGCGGTCGCCGGGTCGATCATCGCGTTGTGGTCCGCGAAGGGAACGTGCGTCAGCAGCCGGCAGTCGTTGTCCTTGTCAAACGCGCCCCAGCCGCCGTCCTTGTTCTGCATGCTCACTACCCAATTCAGCCCGCGGCGCAGCGCCGCTTCCATCCGCGCCCGGTCGGGAAAATCCACGCGTTGCAACGCCATCAGGATGAATGCCGTGTCGTCCACGTCCGGATAGTGGTCGTTGCGGAACTCGAATGCCCAGCCTCCCGGTTCGACTCCCGGGTTTTTCACCGCCCAGTCGCCCGCTCCAAGAATCTGATTGTCCAGCAGCCAGCCCGCGGCCCGAACCAGCGCCGGATGATCCGGAGGCAGCCCCGCCTCCTCCAAAGCCACCAGCGCGATCGCCGTATCCCATACCGGCGAAACGCATGGCTGCAGCCGGATGGCCCCGTTTTCTTCGATTTCGAATTTCGCCAGCTCGTGGATCTCGTGCGACGTGGCCGGATCGTCCGGAGCATTGCCCAGCGCCATCAGCGCGTAAATCGCGTTCATCATCGCCGGATAAATCGCGGCCATTCCCTCGCTCCGCTGCAGGTGGTCCTTCATCCACGCTTCCGCCTCGCGTAGCGCACGCTGCCGGAAGGGCTTCCATGGCAGGCGCTCCGCGAACTTCATCACGCGGTCGATCAGCAGGAAGAAGTTGCGCCAGCTCACCACGCGCGCGTCCCAGGCAAACGCCCGGTAGCGGTGTTCCGGCTCGCGGAATAGTTCGTCCAGGTTGTGCGGGATCTTCCACGCCGGCCGCAGCGCGTAGAGAATCGCCATCGGCACCAGGATCCCGCGCGACCACGACGAAATCTCGTACAGGTTCACGTACGACCAGCTCGGCAGCAGCAGCAGTTCCGGCGGCATCGCCGGCACCATGCCCCAATCCGCCGCGCCCACCAGCGCCAGGTAGAAACGCTCGAAGGAGTTGATGCTTTCGAGCCCGCCCAGTTCGTGCACCCGCTGCCGCGCCCGCATCATGTGCGGCGCTTCCGGCGAGTCGCCCGCCAGCTTCAATCCCAGGTAGGCTTTTACCGTGGCGTTCAATTCTGAAGGGCCGTTGGCGTAGATATTCCACCCGCCGTCAGCCAGTTGGTGCCTGCGGATGTACCGCGCCAGCTTTTCCACCTTCAGGGGATCGAATCTTCCGATGACGTGCAGGTAGAGGATGTAGTCCGATTCGAGCGTCGTGTCCGCTTCCAGCTCGCCCAGCCAATACCCTTCGGGCGCCTGGCAGGTCAGCAGCCAGTCCACTCCCCTCGCAATGGCTCGATCGAGGCGTTCTTCGATGGAGGCGATGCGTGCAGTGGCGGGCGCCGCAGCGCCGGATGAATGCTGATTCCAACTGAAGCTTTGGTTTGCTGTCATTTCGTATGGATTCGCCGGCCTCAAACTAGGACTTTCCCTCATCGCGTCCAGCCGCTCGCCCCGCGGCTACAGAATCGCTCAACAATGAGGGACAGCACTTACAGGGGATTCTGAGCTTCCCCCTCGGAAGCTCCTACAACCATCGTAGACGACCCATACTCCCCTGTCCCTAAAATTATCTCTACCTTGCCCCTTCCGGTCAACGGGGAAGATGCTCCTAAGTTGACTCAGGATGCACGCCCGCGAATAACCTCTCTCGAATCAACATCAGCAGGTCCCCCGGCACCGGCTCCCCCAGGGGCTGCTCGAACATCGGCCGCCCCCGCACCAGCCGCTGCGACACGCCCTTCCAGGTCTCCTCCGTAAGCCGGTGGCGCAGCACAAACGCGTCCGCCCGGTCCATGTACCGCTGTGTAGACTCCTTAAAGTCCGGCAGCAGCGGATCGAGCACCACCAGGTACAGGTCCGGCCGGATGAACCCCAGCACCGCGTTGCTCTCCAGCACGACGTTCTCAGCCTCTGCGAGGGCCTTCCGCAACAGGGGCATTCCCTCAGCCAAATCCCCTTGCCGCGTCCGCAGCCACAGCGACCGCCGCGCCCCCGCCACTAGAAACCGCGAACTATCCGTCTCTCCGCTCCGGTCCGTCTCCTCGTCCAGGATGGCCGCATGCGTGGCCGACGCGCACTCGCACGGCTCCCCGTGCTCCGAGCACACCCCGTGCCCATACTGCGTGATTTTCACCGCGGTCCAGGCAGCCTCCGGCATCGCCCGGATCACGTCCACCACCAGCGACGTCTTCCCGATGCTCCGTGTATGCCCGCCAATAACCAGGG
>DATFZR010000177.1:0-2755 GCA_035314265.1 Candidatus Acidiferrales bacterium | reverse complement strand
GCGTCGAAATGTCCTGCAGGTGAGCGCCGATCTCGCGGCCTAGAAAGTCGCGCACTTCAGACGCCATGTGGTTCGCCTGCACCTCGTCGGTGCCGGCCTGGGCGCGAAGGGGCGTCGCGTTCCACCCGCTGTACCCGATGGCCAGGAAAATCACGCAGAGCAGGCCGCGATAGACGATTCTCATGGCTGTCACAGATAGTCCTCGCGCCATGGCGTAAAAATGTCCACAACCACTGAATCTTCGAGCGCTGTTGCGCCATGTGGAACGCCCCCGCGCACCAGAAAGCTGTCTCCCGCGGAAACCTCGACGGTCCGGCCCTCGCAGTTCACGTTCAGGCGTCCGCTCACCACATACACCACCTGCTCGTGCGGATGGCTGTGCACGGCGCCGGCCCATCCCTTTGCCAGATGGTGTTCCACCAGAAACAGCTTGTCGTTGTAAGCCAGCACTTTGCGCGTCAGGCCCGGCTCGGGCGCGGAGCTGCGCACCTCACTTGCCCGCACCACAGTCAGATTCGGGAAATCGCCCCGCGCTGAGTTTGGTCTCTCCGCCATTTCTTCACTCCGTTCTCGATTGCGAACGCTGAAAGAATCTCCTGGCTGCGCTTATCTCGCCATCCAGCCGCCGTCAACCACCACCACATGGCCATGCATATAATCGCTGGCTGCGGAGGCCAGAAAAACGGCCGCGCCGGCGAGATCCTGCGGGGTTCCCCATCGGCCGGCGGGGATGCGCTCGAGAATCTGCCGGCTGCGCGCAGGGTCCTGCCGCAGGGCCTCGGTGTTGTCCGTCACCATGTAGCCGGGCGCTATGGCGTTCACGTTGACGCCCTTTGCCGCCCACTCGTTCGCCAGGGCTTTGGTCAACTGCGCCACTCCGCCTTTTGCCGCCGCGTATCCGGGAACCAGGATGCCGCCCTGGAACGAAAGCAGCGACGCGACGTTGATGATTTTTCCGCGGCCCTGCTTCAGCATGTGCCGGCCGGCCAGTTGGCTGAGGCGGAACACACTGGTCAAATTGACTTCGAGCACGCGCGCCCAGTCGGCCTCCGGGTGTTCCGCTGCCGGACTGCGGCGAACGATTCCCGCGTTGTTGACCAGGATGTCGAGCGAACCGAGTTCCTGCACTACGGCGTTCACTAAGGCCGGGCAAGTGGCCGCATCGGCAACGTCTCCCACCAGTTCGATCGCGCGGCGGCCGGCTGCGCGCACCGCCTTCGCGGTTTCGAGCGGGGGCGTATCGTGGCCGTGCACGGCAACGTTCGCGCCGGCTTCCGCCAGCCCCACAGCAATGCCCGCGCCCAGGCCGCGTCGCGAGCCCGTCACGAGCGCGTTCTTTCCGTCCAATCGGAAGCCGTCCAATATCATGTTTTCCCGGCGCCGCGATTCGCGGCCGGTGCCGGTTGGCCGTTCACCGCGCTATTTTCGCGCGGCCTCAAGGCCCGACCCGCCCTGGCTGAAATCCGGCTGCACATTCACCACACCGAACTGCCGGTCTTCTTTTTCCCGGTGCGCCGCCATCGCCCAGATGAAGCAGACGCGGTGCCAGGGCACGGCCACATTGGGATGATACCCGGCTGGTATCATCACCGCGTCGCCTTCCCGCACGGGCACGATCGACTCGGGATACTCGGTATTCCGGTACACCAACTGGAGAGCGAAGGCCGGCGCCGGCATGTCGAAGAACACGTACATCTCTTCGAGCATCTTTTCGTGCTCGTGCGGCGGCCAGCTCGTCCAGTTTCCGGGCTGGGAGATTGTAAAGCCGAGCATCAACCGTCCGGCCTCCACGTTTTTTCCAACCACCACATTCAGTTGGCGCTCGTCTCCCGGTTTTCCCGCGCGGAAGCTGAGTGCTGGATCCTGAGACACTGCAGAGTAGGGAACAAACTGTACCGGATAACGGTTGTCGACCTCCGCGGAGAACTCCGCGAGGTCCGCCCGCGCGCCCGTGGCCACTTCCAGTTGCGTGTCACGAGAGACGTAAATGGCGTCGTATTTCTCTAACTGGAAGCGCTCGGAGCCGGCGCGTACCTCCGCGGTTCCGGCCAGGCACAGCAGTGCGGTCTCGCGCTCCCCGGTGGCGAAGGAGACCGCAGCGTTTTCCGGGCCCAGCAGGATGCGGCCGTAGCACAGATGGCGCATCGTGCTGTTGGCGGGCGTCACGGCGATATTCCGGCCGGGCTTCCCGTCCGTTTGCCGGAAGATCATTCGCTCGTTGAGTGGCTGCGTCTGGCTGCTCATTGCAGTTTGCCTCCGACCTTTCCAGCAGGACTGCCGCTTGCTCCCGGCCCGCGGCGCGGCCATGGAGGGCTAGCGAAGCGCCGCGGTGCCGGGTGCTGCGTAAGACGGCCAATCAGAATGTCAGCCGCATCCCGAGCTGAAGTTGGCGCATCGTGCCGGCTCCGGTGATGGAGCCGAAATTGGAAGCGCTCATCGAGCTGACCGGGTTGTTCAAATTGACGAAGTTGAAGACGTTGAGCGCTTCGGCCCGCACTTGGAGCACCATACGTTCATACACCTTGAAATTGCGGAATACCGCCAGGTCCACATCGCGAAAGCTCGGACCATAGATGATGTTGCGGCCCGCGTCGCCATTTCCCGTGGGATTGGCGGCAGTGATGGCGTTCTTGCTAAAGGCCGCGGTGTTGAACCATTCCTTGAGCTGATCGGTGCGGTTGGGATGCGGGATGCCCAGCGGCTGGCCCCCGACCAGATTGGGCCGGTCGTTTCCGGATTGGCCGTCCTGGTTGAT
>DATFZR010000176.1:0-2680 GCA_035314265.1 Candidatus Acidiferrales bacterium | reverse complement strand
ATTGTTAAAGGCCCACGGTCAGAAACGCGCTGACCGTGGCTACCGGGCTAGGCAATGCCGTAGGCAAGGAGCTGGGCCGTGGAGGTTATTTCTTGGTTTAACGGAGGCCTACCCAGCCGCGGGCGGATTCGATTAGTTTTGGGGAGTCGTAGGCTACGCCGTCTTTGAAGACTAGCTCTACTTTCTCGATGTCTTTGATGTTGGCGCTCGGGTCGCCGTTGATTACTACCAGGTCGGCCAGCTTGCCTGCTTCGAGCGTGCCGATTTTGTCGAGCTCGCCCAGGAATTGAGCGCCGTTTGCGGTGGCTATGCGGATGGCTTCTACCGGGGTGAAGCCGGCTTCTACGAGGAGCTCGACTTCGCGCTGGTCGCCGAAGCCGGCGATTACGCCGCCGTAGCCGGTGGGGTCGAGGCCTGCCAGCAACAAGCCACCCTGCTTGACGAATTCGCGTTCGAATTCCATTTCTTTTTTGAAGAGCACGGGCCAGTCGGATTTTGCGGCGTTGTCTGAGACTGTGGCGCGGCGGCGGAGGTAGGCGATGCGGGCGTCGGGGAGCATGGCGTCGAGGATGCGTTGGTCGAGCGGGGCGCGGCCGGGGACGAAGGTTTCGAAGACGGGGAGCGTGGAGGTGAGGGCCACGTGATGGGCTACGAGGTCCTTGATGGTGTCGAGAATGGGGCCGCTTGAAACCTCGAGCGGGAGGATGGCTTTGTTTGCGGCGGCGGTATCGGGGCATTCGGCGGTCTTTTTGCCGGGGAAGAATTCGGTGTCAACGACGAGGCCGTGCTCGAGGTCGTCAATGCCGAGCGCAGCGGCTTCGCGGAAGCCGATGGAGCAGAGATGGCCGGTGACTTTGAGGCCGTGGGCGTGGGCGGCTTCTACGGCGGCGCGCAGCTCGTCGGGCGTGATGTGCATGTAAGCCTTGAAGGAGGTGACGCCTTCGGCGATCCAGTATTCGACGGTGCGGCGTGCGTCGGCTGCGTCCTTGAGCTGGTGCATTTGAATGGAGAAGCCGCCCTGGCCTTCGAGGTAGGGCCCGGTGACGTGGATGCGCGGGCCGACCATGCGGCCTTCGTCAACGGCGCGCTTGAGCTCGAGGTCGGTGTAGGGCTCGATGCTGCCGGTGGTGCGGATGGAAGTGACGCCGCCGGCGAGGTAGAGGCGCGGGAAAGTGGCGGCGTGCTCGGGGTAGAGCGCGGGCTGGCCGCCGGGCGCGATGTAAACCAAATGGTCGTGCATGCCGACGAGGCCGGGGATTCGGTGCGGCCGGATAGGTCGAGGGTCTTTGCGCCGGAGGGGATGGTGATGCTTGCGTCGTCGCCGATGGCGGTGATCTTGCCGTTGGCGAGGAGGATGGTTTGGCCGGTGCGCGGGGCGGAGCCGGCGCCGTCGATCACGCGGACGTGGGTGAGCGCGATGGCGGGGGCGTCTTCGCGGACGAAGGCGCGAACTTCGGGGGAGAGTTGAGGCGCGGCTTGGGCCCACGCGAGTGCGGCGAAGGAAAGGCAGAGGAGGATGGGGAGGAGGAGTTTTTTCATGGGGTCACCTTTGGAGATGCCGGCCGGGATTCTAACCCAGGAATGGCTGGGACGAGGATTCGGAACGGCGAAGCAAGCTTCGCCTGGGAAGAGCGGTAGCCCTTGGTTCGTCAGGGTAAGCAAGCTACCGCACTCCACGGAGGAGGCCGCGGACTTCGCCCTGCGGTACAGATAACGGCGGCTACTTGGGCGCCGGAACGTGATAGGGCGGCTTGGCTTGGGAGCCGGGGGCTGGTTCGGGCGCGGGCTTCGGCATCGTTTCTGCGGTGAAGCGCGGAACCATTTTGTCGGCCATGGCCAGGGCGTAGACGGCGGAGGCGATTTCCACGGCGCCTTCGCGCACGTCTTCTTCGTAAATGCGTTCGTAGGTGTCGAGAGTGGTGTGGTGGGTGAAGGCGTTGTAGTCGAAGGGGTCCTGGGCGAGGCCGATGCCGGGCAGGCCCGCGTTGTTGAAGGAAGTGCTGTCTGTTCCGCCGGTGCGGCGGCTGGTGGATGCGGTGGCGCCGGTGAAGCCCCAATCGCTGAAAGGCATCATGGCGCCGCGAATCATGTCTGCCGCTTCCGGAGGGCCGAAGATGCCGGCGCCGCGCGGCTTGCCGGTGCCGGAATCAATGTTGAAGTAGGCGTCGAGCTTGGCGAATTCGGGCTTGGGAGCTTCAAAGCTGCCGAAGTGCTGCTGGACGTAGGCGAGGGAGCCGAGCAGGCCTTCCTCTTCTCCGCTCCAGAGAGCGACGCGAATGGTTCTGCGCGGGTGCACGTGCAGCGCGGCCAGGATGCGGATGGCCTCGAGCATCATCGAGGAGCCGATGCCGTTGTCTGTGGCGCCGGTGGCGTCGTGCCAGGAATCGTAGTGGCCGCCGAGCATCACGATCTCGTCTTTTTTGTCGGAGCCGGGAATTTCGCCGATGGCGTTGTAGACCGTGGCGCCTTCTGGATACTGCTTGTTCTGGATATTCACGCGAAGGGTGACGGCGGTGCCGTCTGCCAGGAAGCGCGAGATGCGGCCGTAATCCTCGTTGCGCATCACAACCGTCGGGATAGCACGCGTCCAATCGTAGGTGCCATTCTGCTGCGCAACGATCACGCCGTGCGCGCGGCCTGCGTCGTTGACGCGCACGAGCGCGCCGTTGTCCACCAGAAA
>DATFZR010000175.1:0-8774 GCA_035314265.1 Candidatus Acidiferrales bacterium | reverse complement strand
CACGGGCGCATACGGAAACGCAGGAAGCCTTCCATCACGATCTGTCCGGCGAGCGTTCCCGTGAGCGTGGAGTTCTGTCCGGACGCGAGCAGGGCCACGGCAAACAGCGTGCTCGCCATGCCGGCCCCCAGCACGGGAGTCAGCAGTTTGTAGGCGTCTCCGATCTCCGCCACCTGGCTCAACCCGTGGGAGTGAAATGCCGCCGCAGCGAGCACCAGGATGGCCGCATTGATAAAGAAGGAGAAGCCGAGGGCGATCGAGGAATCCAGGATGCCAAAGCGGATGGCCTCGCGTTTGCCCGCCGAGTCCTGCCGGTACGAGCGCGTCTGCACCAGGCTGGAGTGCAGATACAAATTGTGCGGCATCACCGTCGCCCCCAGAATGCCGATGGCGATGTAGAGCATCTCCCCGTTGCGCAGAATCTCCGTGGAAGGTGCCAGTCCGCTGGCGGCCGCTCCCCAGATGGGCCGCGCGAGCAGGAGCTCGTACGCAAAGCACGCCCCGATCACGCAAATCAGCGACACGACGAAGGCTTCAATCCACCGGAAGCCGCGGCCCTGCAGCGTGAGGATCAAGAGCACGTCGAACGTTGTGATCAGTACGCCCCAAATCAGCGGAATGCCGAAGAGCAACTGCAGCGCGACGGCGGAGCCCAGCACCTCCGCCAGATCGCACGCGGCAATCGCGATCTCTCCGCCCACCCACAGGGCGATCGATGTGCGGCGGGAGTAATTCTCGCGGCAGGCCTGGGCCAAATCACGGCCCGTGGCCACGCCCAGCTTCACGCACAAGGCCTGCAGAAACATGGCCATCAGGCTGCTCAGCAGGACCACGGAGAGCAGCGTGTAGCCGAACTTCGATCCGCCGGCCACGTCGGTGGCCCAGTTGCCGGGATCCATGTAGCCGACGGCGATCAGATAGCCCGGGCCGGCGAAAGCGAGCATTCTGCGGAAGAACCCGGCTCCGGCGGGCACGCTGACGGTGCGGTAGACCTCCGGCAGCGAAGGCATCGCACCGGATGCTCCGGCTCCCCCGGCGGGGGCGCCGCCGGCCGGCGCCGGCGTAAGGGGTGCTGCGTCGAATACGTTTTCGATGGCGTCCCGCATTCTGAATCTTTGAGGTCGTTAATCTAGGTTAACTAAGGGACTAAAATAGCGTTAACCACACTCCGAAGTCAAGATTGATTTCCTCCCGGCGTGCCTGCCGCCGCGCGCGGCGGCGCGCGCCTTCCCGGCGCGCTCTGCTATAGTGAGCGAAGGGGCACCAGGAGGCGACGATGGCCGATCAGCCGCAACAGCATAAGCCCGAACAGCAGCTCCAGATCAAGGCGGACGAGAAGGAACTGCAGGGCGCGTATTCCAATCTGGTGATGATTCACCACAACGCGGAGGAGTTCACCCTGAACTTCATCTACGTATTCCCCAATGCGCCGCAGGGAAAGCTGATGTCGAGCGTAATCGTGAGCCCCGGCCACGCCAAGCGGCTGGCGCGCGCCCTCGCCGAAAATATCGGGCGTTACGAAGCGCAGTTCGGGCCTATCCCGGAGGCCCCCGCCGGCAGCGACCCGCCGAAAGTCGGATTCGTCCACTAACCCGGTGCCCCGAATGGATTTCCGAGTGGAGGCAATGACCCCGGCCGACTGGCCCACGGTGCGCGCCATCTACGAGGAAGGCATCGCCACGGGCCTGGGCACGTTCGAAACCTCGTCGCCCTCTTGGGAAGCATGGAATGCCGCGCGTCTGCCCCATTCCCGGCTGGTGGCTCGGGCTGATTCCGCTCCCATGACGGTTATCGGTTGGGCAGCCCTGAGTCCGGTCTCCCGGCGGCCCTGCTACGCGGGCGTGGCGGAATTCGGCGTATACGTGACGGAATCCGCGCGGGGGCAGGGCGTAGGCCGCGCGCTGCTGGAAGCGCTGATCGCCTCTTCCGAGGCCAACGGCATCTGGACGCTGCAAGGTGCGACCATCGCGGAGAATGCGGCGAGCGTCGCGTTGCAGCAAAGGTGCGGCTTCCGCGTGGTGGGACGGCGCGAACGTATCGGCAAACGCGACGGCGTGTGGCGCGATACGATCCTGACGGAACGGCGCAGCGTGTGGGTCGGCGTGGACTAAGCGCAAGGCAGCATGCCATCGAAAAGCAGGCCGCGCCGCCCCTATTTCTTCCGCTCTAGAAACAACACCCCAAATGTAAATCTGTGATCCGGGTGGCGGCGATCGAGCGCGAAGCGCGCGCCGGTATCGTGGAACGCCTTGCCAGCGGCATAGTCCAGTCCGCTGGCCGCGACGAGGCTCTCCACTTCCTCCACGCTGCGCACCGCCCCCGGCTGCGGCGCCTGCGCGCCGAAATCAAACGACAGGACCAGCTTTCCTCCCGGGCGCAGCAGGCCGGCGAGCCGTTCGATCGTGCCCGCCTGGCGCTCTTTGGGCAAATGCTCGAGCACGCTGGCGGATATCACGGCGTCGAACGCTCCCATCCATTCGCCCGGCGCGGGCGATTCCACCAGGTTGTGCGACCCGGCCTTCAAGAGCCAGCGATGCCGCGCGGCCGCGCGGCGCGTAGCCGCGCAGAGGGCTGCGTCAATGTCCAGGCACTCCACCTGGCATTTGCGCGCGGCAAAGAAATAGATGGGCAGCGTGGCCGCACCGCCGAAATCGAGGATGCGCAGCGGCCGCTCTTCCCTCGCCTGCAGCAGATATGCCGCGCTCGCGGCGTATTCCCAAAGTTTGTGGCGGCGGACGAAGAACCTGCGGCGAAGCACGCCGTTCACGGCGAACGGCGTGCCGCCCAGCGCGAGGCGCGCGCCGAAAGCGCGCAGCGCGCGCGCCCAGGGCGCCATGGGTGGGAGCGCGAGATCGCGCGGGTCATACGTGCGGCTCGAAAAGGGCGCTCCGCCCGGAGCGGGAGCGGTATCCGTGATGGAGGACTCGGTCATGGCCGCACTTCTTTTACCGTTTCGCGCCCGGCAGCGCAACCACGGCCGATCGAGCGTGTTTAGGCGTGCTAGAGTTACGTGGAAAACCGCCATGAAGCAGTTTGGCCGCTACGAAGTAATTGAAGAAATCGGCGCCGGCGCCATGGGTGCGGTCTTCAAGGCCCGCGACCCGATGATGGACCGCGAGGTAGCCGTAAAAACGATTCACGCCTCGGCGCTGATCGGGCCCATGGCAGAGCAGTACCGCGAGCGCTTTACGAGAGAGGCGCGCGCGGCCGGCCGGCTGGCCCACCCTGGCATCGTCACGGTGTTCGACGCCGGTGTGGAGGGCGATACTCCCTACCTGGTGATGGAGTTCGTGCCCGGCCGCTCGCTCGAGGCCGTGCTGACCGGCGAACACCTTCCCATCGAAAAGGTCTACGAGATCGGCCAGCAGCTCGCTGAGGCGCTGGGCTACGCGCATGCCAACGGCGTGGTCCACCGCGACATCAAGCCGGCCAACATCCAGCTCACCGGCTCTCCCGAACGCGCCAAGATCATGGATTTCGGCGTTGCGAAACTGACGCAGGCGCAGGTTACCTCCACGGGCACGCTGCTGGGCACGCCCGCCTATATGGCCCCGGAACAGTTCACGGGCATGGTCATTGACGGCCGCTCCGACCTGTTCTCCCTGGGCGTAATCCTCTACTGGATGGCCACGGGGGATAAACCGTTCAGCGGCGATACCATCACGGCGGTCTCTTACAAAATTGTCCATACGGAGCCGATCGCGCCGCGGCAATTGAATCCCGGCGTGCCCGCTCCTCTCGAAGCCATCATCTTGAAGTGCCTGGCGAAGGACCCTGCGGCGCGCCATCAGAGCGGCGACGAGCTGGCCGCAGACCTGGCGGCGCTGCGCGGCAATCAACCCTATGCCTCAAGTTCGGGCATCCGGCAATCGCCGCCTGCGGACGCCATATCGAGCGCGGTCACCATGCCCCTGGGCTCGAGCGCGCAGATGCGCCAGTCCGCCATCAGCGGAGAGGCAGCCCCGCCGAAGCCGCCTGCGCCGCCACCCCCGGCAAGGACGGCGACGCCGGCCCCCTCAACACCGCGACCTCCTGCGCCGGGGGTTCCCCTGCATGTGGCACGCACGCCCGAGCCGAAGAGTTCGGGCGGCAAGGCGTGGCTCTATGTAGTGGCGGTTCTCCTGGTGCTCGGCCTTCTGTGGGGCGCGGGGGTAGCGAAGAAGAAAAAAGAAGCTGCGGAGCTGGCTGCCAGCCAGCAGGCGCAGACGCCGCCGGTGGTGCCTGCGGCGCCCGCGACAACGTCGGCTACCCCAACGACTCCGTCAAATCCGCCAGCCGAGGCTCATCCCCCGCCAGCGACGGAGACGAAGGCGCCCGCGCCGGCGAAGCGTCCCCCTACGGCTGCGGCCGCTGCTGCGGCTACGCCGAAAGAAGAGAAGCCCCCGCCGGAGCCCGACGTGAGCGGCTTCGCTCTGCGTCTGGAGGTTACGGCCAGTGCGCCGGCCACCGTAGAGATCACTGCGGACGACAATCCCGTGCAAATGCGCTCCCTGCGGGCGGGCGGTTCGCTGAAGGCAGGCGCGACAAAAATCTTCCAGGTGCGCACGGACAATGCGGGCGCCCTGCACCTGAAACTGAACGACCAGGACATGCCGGACCTCGGGCCACTGGGCTCCCCGCGCACCATGCGGTTGACGGCAAAGAACCTGGCTTCCTCGTCCACAGGCTCAGCGAGCTCGGGAACCTCTCACCGCCCCGCAGCAAAGACGCAGGTGGACGTGGAAGTGGCCAACCTGCCGAAATTCGCCGACCTTGCTGTACGCGTGGACGGCCAGATTCTGTTCGAGCGCGAGGGAGTGATGCAGGGTGGAACCGATTCGATCTCCCGAACCGAGGCCATCCCGCCCGGCACGCACACGATTACCGTTTTTGTGGGAAACCAGAAGCTCGGGAAGGGCATAAAGCACGAAATTACGGGGGACTTCTCGGCCGGGCAGACCCGCACGCTGCGGGTGCAATCGAAGTTCGAGGGGCATCGCGGGCCCGGAATGTTTATGTTCGATCTTTCTCTGGAATAGGGCCCTGGAGTAGGTCCCCTGGAATAAGGCTTACGAATGGCGCTGCGCCAGGCCGCCCGAAACTGAGAGCCGCGTTCAGACCGATTCAGGCTGTGATCAGGCGGCGGAGGACCGCTCTTCGTTGGTCGCGGTTGCGGGAGCTTCAATCACCCATCCCTGCGTCTTCTCCACGAATTGCAGGCCCAGGGCAAACCCCTGTCCGTGCAGCGACTGGCAGTAGGTGACGCGGGCGACGGAGCGAAAGCCGCCGGGAAGCGAAGCGAGCGTCAGGCGGTCGTTCTTGCGCCACGGGCGCACGGAGTACACGCGGGCGCCGTTGGCGCTCACGTTCTCTGTGAACGTGCTTTCCGTCCCCTGGACGTTGGCGTTGCCGGAGAGCTGCACGGCAATAGCCATGGGGACGCGCCTTTCAGTCCGTTCGACGGAATAGTCCTTCATCACGAGCCCCCCGAGCAAGCGAAGCGCCTTTGCGGAAAGGACTCCCACATCACATCCACTTCCGGGCAGGCTTTTAGCATGCTCCCCCCGGTCTGGGGGGAATGTACAGTGGCAAGGTAGCGCTGGGATATCAATGAGTTATCCGTCCCTCCGGACAGGCAGGCCCCGCGGAAGCGCTACGGCTTTGGCGCGGGCGGAGGCAGGTCGCGCGCGGCGCACTGGCTCGAGAAGCCGGCGGCTTTGTGGGAACCATCACAGAACGGTTTGTTGGCCGAGTGGCCGCAGCGGCAGAGAGAAATGGCGGTGCGGCCGGCGAGGCCGAATGTTTTTCCCGTCGCGTCTGCGATGGTGAAGTTGCCTTCTATGAAGAGCGGGCCGTTATCGCGGGGCGTGATCTTTGCGTCGGACATGATTGCGTGGTCTCCTCCGTGCTCCCTGTGTCTCCGTGCTGAAATCCTTATCCCTGTTTGCTGGTGCTGCTAGTACTTCGGCACTTTCGGATCAACCTCGTCCGACCAGGCCAGAATCCCGCCCTTCAGGTTCCATAGCTTCTTGAAACCCGCTTTCTGCAGAAAATCGATCGCATCCGCCGAGCGCTTTCCGCTGCGGCAGTGCGCCACGATTTCGCGCGAGCTGTCGAGTTCGTTCACGCGGCGCGGCAGGTCGCCCAGCGGGATCAGATGGCCGTTCAGGTGGCAGATCTGGTATTCGTGCGGCTCGCGCACGTCCAGGATGTACAGGTCGTCGCCGCGGTCGAGCCGGGTCTTCAGCTCGCGCGGGGTCATTTCCGGAACGCTCACTGTGGGTGCGGCCTCCTCGCCGCGGATGCCGCAGAACTCCTGGTAATCAATCAGCTTCGTCACTGTGGGATTCTTGCCGCACACCGGGCAATCCGGATTCTTGCGCAGCTTCAATTCGCGGAAGCGCATCTGGAGCGCGTCGAACAGCAGCAGGCGCCCCACCAGCGACTCGCCCGCGCCCAGAATCAGTTTGATCGTTTCCATCGCCTGGATCGAGCCGACAATGCCCGGCAGCACGCCCAGCACGCCGCCCTCTGCGCACGAGGGCACCAGACCGGGCGGGGGCGGTTCTGGATACAGGCAGCGGTAGCACGGCCCTCCGGGATAGGCGAATACCGTGGCCTGCCCCTCAAAGCGGAAGATCGAGCCGTACACGTTGATCTTGCCCGAAATCACGCAGGCGTCGTTCACCAGGTAGCGCGTGGGAAAATTGTCTGTGCCGTCCACGATGATGTCGTAGTCGCGGAACAGCTTGAGCGCGTTCGCGCTGGTGAGCATGGTTTCGTGGACGATGATTTCGATTTCAGGGTTCAGGCCGGCCAGGCGGTCGCGCGTGGCTTCCACTTTGCGCTTTCCTACGTCGCTCGTTCCGAAGGTCACCTGGCGCTGCAGGTTGGTGAAGTCCACCGTGTCGAAATCCACCAGTCCCAGGTGGCCCACCCCGGCCGCGGCCAGATACAGGCCGAGCGGCGCCCCCAGGCCGCCTGTTCCGATCATCAGAACGCGCGCCTGCTTCAGCTTGAGCTGCCCCTCCATGCCCACTTCGGGCATGATCAGGTGGCGGCTGTAGCGGAGGACTTCGTCTTTGGAAAGCGTGGCCGCGGGAGTGGCCGCGGGCGGCGCAGTTTTTGTAGCCATGGCTATCGCTCCGTCGTGGGACAGACATTCTTGTCTGTCTCTTCCCGGCAACACATGCGGCGGCATTGAGGACAGACAAGACAGACAAGACAGACAAGACAGACAAGAATGTCTGTCCCACCCGCGATGGAGGGCACGATGCTCACCGTGTCGCCATCTTTCACGGGCGTGGCCTCCTTCTGTAGGTAGCGAATGTCGTCGTCGTTCACGTACACGTTGACGAAGCTGCGCAGCCGGCCGTCATCCTGGTAGAGGTGACGGCGCAGGTCTCCGTGCTGCGCGATCAAAGCATTGAGCGCCTCACCCACGGTCTTCGCAGCCACCTCCACGTGATGCTGCTTCCCTGCATAAGGCCGCAGCGGCGTAGGGATCATCACATTCACAGCCATCGAATCATCTCCCGTTTCGGGTCCACGTTTAGGCACTCGTTCAGGCGCTGGCTCACGCTACTTCGATGCTTTCGGCGGAATAAGCGCTGCGGTCATCAGCCAATCGCCAGGAAGTCATGTCGCCCGGCTCGCGCGCCGCGACGCTCAGAATCACATAGCTATACCACGGCCAGGCATGCTCGCGGTCGAATTCACTGGGGCGCGCCGGGTGGTCCGGATGCGTGTGATACCAGCCGAGCAGGTCCAGGCCGCCCTCCGTGGCCGCGCGTTCCGCGCGCAGCACGTCTTGCGGCGTGACGGAAAATCGGTTGTGCGGCGAATCGTCGCGGCGGTTTTCGAGCGGAAGCACCGCGGTCACCTGGCGGAGATCCGCGCCACCCTCCGCAGCCACTTCACGGCCCAGCAGCGCACCGCACACTTCGTGTGGATAGCCGCGCGCGCCGTGGGCGCGGATTTCTTCGCGCACCTGGGCGGTCAGGCGCAGGCGCATCGCGCTCATTCCTCCTCCCAGAATCGCTCGCTCAGGTATTTATCACCCGAATCCGGAAATATCGTCACGATCACCGCGCGTTCCCCGCGCGGCAGGCTCGCGGCCACGCGGAAGCAGCCCGCCAGCGCGGCGGCGGCGCTGGGGCTCACCAGCAGGCCCTCCTCGCGCGCCATGCGCTTCACCAGCCGGTAGGCATCCTCGGCGCGCATTTCCAGGTTCTCGTCGGCTACCTTCGCATCGTAAATATCCGGCACGATGGCTGTGGGCATGTGCTTCCAGCCTTCCAGGCCGTGGAACGGCCCGTCCGGCTGCAAACTCGTGCAACGGATGGCGGGGTTGCGCTCTTTGAGACGCCGCGCGGTGCCCACAAACGTGCCGCTCGTTCCCAATCCCGCAACGAAGTGCGTGATGCGTCCCTCCGTCTGCGTCCAGATTTCTTCCGCGGTGGTCCGGTAATGCGCCTGCCAGTTGGCCGGGTTGCTGTACTGATCCGGATAAAAGTATTTCTCCTGCTCGGCGGCGTACAGCTCGCGCACGCGCCGGATGGCGCCGTCCGAACCTTCGTCGCCGGGCGTAATCACCAGCTCCGCCCCGTAGGCGCGCAGGATGTGCTTCCGTTCGATAGACGCGCTGGACGGCAGGCACAGCTTCACCGGGTAGCCGAGCGCGGCGCCGAGCATCGCGTAAGCGATGCCCGTGTTCCCGCTGGTCGCGTCCAGAATGGTTTTCCCGCCACGAAGCGCGCCGCTCGCCTCGCCCGCGCGGATCATGCTGAGCGCCG
>DATFZR010000174.1:0-2042 GCA_035314265.1 Candidatus Acidiferrales bacterium | reverse complement strand
TCCAGGCGCCGTGGATGAAGCTGTCGTAGACGACCCCGACGCCGAGCGCCGTCTGGATGCCCAGCAATTGGGCGGCGCGAAGGGCCGGGTTCCAGTAGGCGCGGTCGAAGAATTCGTCCTGGGCGCGGCGCATCACGGGGTCCGCGGCAGCCTCGCGGAGGAGCGTGCGGAGGGGCGCGTCTGTATCGAGCGCCCTGTCGCGGGCGGCCAGGCGGGGAAGATAGGCGCGCAGGCGGCGAGCAGAGGCGCTCGTCGCTGCCGCGCAGTAGTTGCTTAGGAGCTGCCAGAGATTGCCGCTTGCGAGAGTGGTCTGCGAGCGGCCGTAGGTAAGGCGCCCGGGGTCAGCGGGGAGCAGGGTGATGCAGGCGTAGTCGCCTGTGGGCTTTCCGGATTCGAAGATGTTGACGATGGCCTGAATCGTTTGCTTCTGGAGGTCGGTGAGCATGGCGGGTCTCCGTTTCAGAGGCGGGGGGTACCCCCCCCCGTATTTATGCATCTGCACATGCCAAAGGAGTTAGGTGTGATTTCTGCGCAAAGCGTTGAAACTGAGGGACTTTAAGTAGCTGTGAAATGTGCAGATGCGAGGCTGTTTTGTATGTGCAGAAACTGCGGGACTTAGAGGGTGGGTGCGTGGATCTGCACATTCCAAAGGAAGTTAGGGAGAGTCCACGTGTCCGGATTGGTCCGCTGGGGTGCACCGGCATTCATCCTGCGCTAACTGTACCATATGATTACCTAGAAGTCAAGAGAAAAATGCCTGGCCCAAGGCGACACCGGACTCCATGGGGGGGATCGGGCGGCAGGGAGGCTTGGTTGGCGGGGCTGGTGGGGCGGGGTTTGGCTTGACGGGAGGGGTTCCGGCTGGTAGGCTGGAACTTCCAGTTGCGAATGGTTTGCAACTGGGGGCCGGGGACCTCAGGGGGTCCTTGAAGGAGCCGCTTTGCTCTCTGCTTTGCTGGTCGCTCTGCGCGAGGGTGTGGAAGCTGCCCTCGTCGTGGGCATTGTATTCGTGTACCTGGGCCGCACGGGGCGGCGGCACCTGTCGCGCTTTGTGTGGTTTGGGCTTGCCGCAGCCGTGGCCGCCAGCGTAGGCGGGGCGGCGCTGCTGGAGCGCTGGAAAATCAACGAAGACGGACTGGAAGGGCTGCTCATGCTGGTCGCCGGGGTCCTGGTGATCACCATGATCGTGTGGATGAACCGTGTGGCGCGGAGCCTGAAGCGGGAGATCGAGCAGCGTGTAGAGGCGCTGGCACAACGGAGCACGCTTGCGGCTGGGCTGGGACTGGCGGCATTTGTTTTTGTGATGGTGGCGCGGGAGGGCATCGAGACGGTGCTCATCCTGCGCGCGGTGCAGCTTTCGAGCGAGGGGCTGAGCGTCTGGATCGGGACAGCGCTGGGACTGGCGCTGGCGGTAACCGTCGGTATTTTCTTTTTCCAGGGCACGCTGCGGATTCCCCTGGGACGCTTTTTTGCCGGCACCAGCATCATCCTGTACATCGTAGCGGCTCAGCTTTTTTTGACCGGGCTGCATGAAATGAGCGAGGCGCAATGGCTGCCCTCGAGTCAACGGGAAATGGCGCTGATTGGCCCCATCGTGCGCCACGAAGTGTTCTTCTTTGTGCTGATCTCCGGCGTGGCCGTGCTGCTGGTGCTGCGTGAATGGTTTTCAGCGGGTGCGGCTCCGGCCGCGGACGGCGAAAATCCGGCCGAGCGGCGCGGCCGGGAGTGGGAGCGCCGCCGGCAACGGCGGTGGCTGCTGCTCGCCGCTACTTCCTGCCTGATTGTGGCGCTGGGGCTCACCGCGGACTTCCTCTACTCGCAGGTGGCCGCGGCGCCTCCTCCGGCGCAGGAAGTGACCGCGGAAAACGGCGTGGTGCACATTCCGCTGGCTTCGGTGGAGGACGGCCGTTTGCATTTCTTCACGCTCGATAACGACGGAACGGTGGTCCGCTTCATCGTGATTCGCAAACCGGGGGGCGGGTATGCCACGGCGCTGGATGCCTGCACGATCTGCGGCCCCATCGGGTACCGGCAGGACGGGC
>DATFZR010000173.1:0-6136 GCA_035314265.1 Candidatus Acidiferrales bacterium | reverse complement strand
CTGCGGCAAGCGCCGCGGGAATCTGCGGGTCGCGGATGTTGGCCACGTGCTTCTCGCCGTTCGGGAGCGTCAGGTTGTGTATCTCCGTGTGGAAGGTCTCGCGCACCTGCCTCGCCGTGCCGCTGAAGTCCAGCAGGATGCCGCTGCGGAACGCCTGGTTGATGGTAAAGCCGTGCGACTCGAGCCAGCCCTGGATGGCCGCTACGTCGTCCGGGTGCGTGCCGAATTGCGCGCCAAGCTGGTCTGGCGTCAGCCAGTGATGGAATTCCGGCGAAGCCGGGTCGTGCATGGCTTCGATGCGCTGCAGCAGGCGCGCCTCCGTTTCCGGGTCGCGCTTCAGCAGCAGCAGCAGGTGCTCGAAGCGCGCGTCGTCCGCCACGGCGCCGCGATCGTTCTCGATGCGATACGCCGCCGGCGGCGTATTCCCCCCCAGAACCACCAGCTTCGATTCATCAACGGCGTTGGTGATCATCCGTTTCGGTTGCTGGGCCATCAACGGCTGCGCGGAAACAAGAAGAACGATCAAGCAGGTCAGGCGAATCGAAAAGCGGCGCATGTTTACCTCCATGAGTTCCGGCAAGACGGGCATCAAGCCCTGAAATCAGGTGACCGCCACCACGTAACAAGATGCCGCGCATTCTAGAACCGAACCCGCGACCCGGGAAGCTCTTTGTTCGCCCCAATCTGGGGCGATTCCGTTCCGCAGTGGAGCGTAGTGCCGCATCCTGCGGCGCCATTGCAGCCCCTGCCAGCCCCCGGCAGCCTCCTACCCCCACCCGCCGCCTCGCGCCGTTTCTAGCCCTGTTGCCCCGGGCGCACAACCCACTCTGGCGCGTGCCCACTTCGGCCCCGGTGCCGAATCTCGGGTCGAATGCCTCCGGCTTCCTTAATACGGTCCCTGCGCGGTCGCTGAGGACCTCGCCGACCGCCGCGAATCCTGACGGCGGCGCCCGTGGTAAAATTGAATGAGTTGCCCTTCCTCGAAGGCAGACCCGGCGACGGCGCTGAGAGGACAAACGATGACCTATCCCGAGGATCTCAAGGCTGTCGCGCGGCGCGTTGTGTGGTTTGAACCCCCCGAGCAGGCCCTTGCCCTCAAGCTCTACTTCCTTACCTACGTGATGACCTACGGAACCGAAGAGGATGTGGCAACCACGCGGAAGTATTACTCCGACGCGGATTTTGAGGCCGCGTTAGACGATCCCGCCCCGGGAGTGTTTTTCCGGGGCTCCTGGGTGCGCTGGAATCTTCATTACCATCGCGTGCCCGTCCCTTCCCTGCCCAAACGGCGTATCCCCGGCGTGGATCCGGATTCCATTCCTGACCTGTTTCCTGCCAAGAGCTATCGCGCTGGCAAGTGACTGGCAGTTTGCGGCCGTGCGCGAGGGCAGGACGTTCCAGGAGCAAGCTGCCGGATAACCTTCCCGGCGCCCGGAAAGACGCGCACTTCTTACGCGGAGATGAGAAACAGCGGATCGCCCAGCTTTCCGCTGTAATGCGGGCGGTAGCGCTCCGTGTTGTAAAGCTTCGCCACATCCACGGTGCGCGGACCGAGCGCCGGATCCGGCAACGCCGCGTGTGCGTAGCGCCCCTGGTGTACCGCCACCATTTGGCCCGGCACGTTGGCCGCGATCAGGTCCAGCGCCAGATTCGCAAACGTCGTCGCCACCACCTGGTCCACCGCGTCCGGATCGCCGCTGCGCAGGTCGTAGGTCAAATCGCTGGTCATCGTTTCCTGGCCCGTGCGCTTCCGCAGAATCTCCGCCAGGGCTTGCCCGATATCCACTTTATGGCGGTGCCCGAAGGCGTCCGCCTCCCCGAACTCTTCCATCTTCTGTCCCGTCCACACCGCGCCTTCCGAGGCGATGATGAACGAATAATTGCTGGGATTGTTCCGCTTGTCTTCCATCAGCAGCTTCGACAGCAGGTCCAGATCGAAAGGGTATTCCGGAATCAGGCAGCGCGCGGAAGTCACGTAAGCGGTGCACAGCGCCGTGAAGCCGGCGTCGCGGCCGAAGATGCGGAAGATGCCGATGCGCTCGTGCGAGCCCAGCGTGGTTCGCTGCCGGGTCACCAGTTCCTTCGCCCGGGTGATTGCGCTCGAAAATCCCACGCAATATTCCGTCCCGTGCACGTCGTTGTCCATGGTCTTGGGAATGGCGATCAGCGGAAAGCCGGCCCCGTTGAGCGTCTTGGCAAAGCTCAGCGTGTCGTCGCCCCCGATCACCACCAGGCAATTGATCCCCAGCCGTTCGAGATTGCGCAGAACCACGGGCGTGAAATTGAACGTCTGCCCGTCGCTCGACAGCTTCTCCAGCTCCGTTGCCGCCATGTGCGCCGGCAGGAAACTCTTCTTGATGCGCAGCGGATTGGTCCGCGAAGTGTGCAGCACGGTGCCGCCGCTGCGGTCGATCGCCCGCGTGTTTTCGCGCGTCAGCGCCCGGATGTAACGCGCGTCCGTTTCCTGCGCAGGATCGAGATGCGTAAGGCCTTCCCACCCCCTGCGAATCCCCAGCACGGAGTGGCCCATCTCGCTCGCGCGATACACCACCGACTTGATCACCGAATTCAGGCCCGGCACATCCCCGCCGCCCGTAAGCACTCCGATCCTGCCCGCGCCTTTCATCATTCACCTCGCTCGAAGCCGGAGTCTCTTGACAAGCATTCAGCAGGCCGCGGGCGATGTCAATCGTCACCGCACGAACGCGCCGCCCACCCGAGCCCGAGGTCGAGCGTGGCGGCATTCTGACTCTTCCTCAGCAGGCGCGCCCGCTGACGAGAAGGCGCCTCAGCTCAGTCCCGCCTTGCGGGACGCGACCTGAGCTACACTTCCTCCGGAGGGTTGCCGCATGAATCGATGGATCGCGCGCGCCTGGCTTCGTTTGTGCTGCACGCTCGTCCTGCTCTGCTGCTTCCGTTCCGCCTGCCCGGCGCAGGGCGTCGCGCCAGCCGTCGCTCAAACCGTCGCGCCCGTTGTCACCGTTGATCACGGGCCGAACGCTCCGCAGCAACTCTCCAAGCCTTACGTAATCCTCGTTTCTCTCGACGGTTTTCGTTACGACTACCCCAAGCGCTACGGCGCACCCCACCTGCAGCAGTTGGCGGCGCATGGCGCCAGCGCGCCCGACGGAATGATTCCCGCCTATCCCTCCATCACCTTCCCGAATCACTACACCATCGCAACCGGCTTGTATCCCGAACATCACGGCATCGTAGCCAATGCCTTTTATGACCCTGACCGCGACTCAGTCTATAGCTCCCGCGACCCCCAGAGCGTCACAGACGGCGCCTGGTACGGAGGAACTCCACTCTGGGTGCTCGCCGAGCAGCAGGGCATGCGCTCCGCCTCTTTCTTCTGGATCGGCTCCGAGGCGGAAATCCAGGGAACCCGCCCCTCGTACTACTTGAAATACGATGGCAGCGTCCCCAACGGAAAACGCGTCGAACAGGTACTCGCCTGGCTTCGCCTCCCACCCGAGCGCCGCCCCCACTTCATCACTCTGTATTTCTCCGATACCGACACCGCCGGCCACGAATACGGTCCCGACAGTCCCCAGGAAGCAGACGCGGTCCACGCGCTCGACAACGAAATCGGAAAGCTCATCGCCGGAATCAATCAGTCGAATCTTCCCGTGGACTTGATCGTGGTCGCCGACCATGGCATGGCCGCAGTCGAAGGCCCCACGGTGTACCTCGACCAATACGGTTTGAACCCGGCATGGTGCAAACGGATCGTCGGCACAGCCTTCTATCCAAAATCGGAAGCCGACGCGCAGAAGGCCTACGAGGCACTGAACGGAAAGAGTGACAAATTCCTGGTCTACCGGCGCGCTCAGGTGCCCGCCGGCCTTCATTTTGACGGCAACGCGCGCGCGGGCGACCCCGTACTCATTCCCACCGGGCCCTACTACCTGGCCGTCTCCCGGGACCCGAGCAGGCCAGGCCCGCCCGCGGGCGCTCACGGCTACGACCCGAGCCGCGTGTCCGAAATGAAAGCGATCTTCTTCGCCGCCGGGCCCGACATCCGCCCGAATGTCACGCTCCCGCCCTTTGAAGACGTAAACATCTATCCCCTGATCGCCAAAATCCTGGGCCTGGATATTACGAATCTGAAGACCGGCCCGATTGACGGCAAGCTTGCCGTCATGCAAGGCATCCTGAACGCTTCCCATTAATCTGCATGCCCGGCCTAATAATCGGCACGTTGCTGCCCACGGCGGCGTACACCGCGCGGCGCTGGCTCATTCACCTGGGTGGCTTGGGCCTGATTCCGCTCGGTGTGCTCGACAACTCGCCCATTCCCACGCCTGGCGCCATGGATGTGGCCACGATCATCCTGGCCGCGCGCGAGGAGCAGCTTTGGTACTACTACGGCTTGATGGCCACCGTGGGCTCTCTGATCGGAGGTTTTGTCACCTACCGGCTGGCCCGCAAAGGAGGGAAAGAGGCGCTCGACCGCCGCTTCTCGCAGAAGAAAATGACTGGCTTCTACAAGATGTTCGAGCGCCGGGGATTCGGCGCCATTGCCATTCCGGCGTTTCTGCCGCCACCGGTGCCCATGGTCCCCTTTCTGCTTGCGGCAGGCGCAATGCAGTATCCGCCCAGAAAGTTTCTGGCCGCACTGGCGATCGGCCGGAGCGCGAGGTACATGCTCCTGGCGTATCTGGCCGCGCGCTATGGACGCCGGATCATCGCGTTCATGGCCGCACACGGCCACCCCGCCGTGGTCGGAATCATCATAGGGCTTGCAGCCGTCGCGGTTGTTGTTTTCTATTTCTGGATGGGAAAGAAGAGGAGGAGGAAGAAGTAGCCGCGGGCGACCCCCATGCTTTCCGGGTCGCAAAGGGCTCGATATCGCCTGGTAGTCTGCGGACAATTCGTTGGTGGCAGCGCTATCTCTCTGTATGGAAGGACCGTCCGCTCCTGTCCAATAGAATCTGAATCCCCGCGTAAGCAATAAACTCCGGCTGCCCCGACGAATTCGGGCTGAAGCTGCGTCCCGCCATGAACAGCAGAATAAAACTGCGATGCAGGGTATAGCGCGCCCCGGCGTCGAACACAGTATCTTTCGGCCCCGCCCCCATCACGTAGTCGTTGAACACTTCTCCGATAGTCTCGATCGGGTGCGCGGACTTGGACCTGAATTCGTGCCCCACCGCCAGGCCAAAAAACCGTTCGTTGTGCGACCGCGGCGAACTCAGCGGAAAGTAGTAGCCGCCCTCGAAGTTCACGTGCACCGGGCCGAACCTGCGGCTGATCTCGATGGGCAGCAGGAAGCGCGTTCCCCCGTCGGCGATTCCCTTTCCCACGGCGCCGTCCGGACCGCCGGTCTCAATCTGCGGGAAGGTGGAGATTTTCCAGCCGCCCTCTTTTATCTTGCCCTCCTTGTCTTTCTCCGCGTAGAAGCGCCACTTCACGCCCACAAACCCGTTGCTCCATCCCGTCGCGTTCGGCTGTCCCGCCGCCGACTGCCACACGAAGGGAACCTCGTAGGTAAGCTGGACGTTTTCGCCAATTCCGTAGTTGATGTCGAATTGCGGCGTCTGCACGTTATGCGTGTCCCTGCGCAGCACGGGCATCACGCCGATGTTCACTTCCAGGTTCTGCGCACCCGGCGGGTCGGGATCCGTGGTCAGCAGCGGAGGGCCGCCCTGAGCCGCCGCGGGCACGGCGCACAGGACGAGCACAAAGATCGCAAAGGCGAGCTTCATCCTTCTAAGGATAAAAGGAGAACGGCCTTTCCCGCCAGCGCTTAGGAGGGCAAAGACGCAAAAATGGGCGAAGGAGTATTACCGGAGAACGACAGCACATTACGACGCCCATTCACGGCAGCAGTCTCGCAGGGCGCCCTCTCGCAACTGATGTGTCCTATCGATATTTGTCATCCGAGCTCAGGCGGTCCTTAGCATCTCTTCACGACTTCATTATGCCTTCGCCGCTAAATGTCTTACCCCAGTACGGCTCGGGGCCCAATTCATTTTGCCCTGAAATTGCATGCGGCTTGCGGGCACTTGGCCTGCCATGTTCCGGCTGGACGCGCGGCAAAGTCTGCGTCTGGACCTGGCGCTGAAACTGGCCACCATGTCGCAGGCCATCGAAGTGAGCGCCGAGGCTCCGGTGATGAACACGGAGAACG
>DATFZR010000172.1:0-4290 GCA_035314265.1 Candidatus Acidiferrales bacterium | reverse complement strand
GCGGGACGCCGGAGCGGACCTGGTGGGCGGCGAAGACATGGTGCAGAAAATCATGGAGGGCTGGACGGACTTTGACGCCGTGATCGCCACGCCGGACATGATGCGGTCCGCCGGAAAACTCGGAAAAGTGCTGGGGCCGCGCGGGCTGATGCCCAACCCGAAGACGGGAACGGTAACGTTTGAGGTGGCGCAGGCGGTGCGCGAGATCAAGGCGGGCAAGGTGGAGTTCCGCCTGGACAAGACGGCGATCATCCATTCGCCGATCGGCAAAGCGGATTTCGACGCTCCGAAGATCGCGGAGAACGCGCAGGCGCTGCTGGCAGCGATCGTGAAGGCCAAGCCCGCGGCAGCCAAAGGCAAGTACATCAAGCGGGTGACCCTGACGTCGACGATGGGTCCGGGAATCACGATTGACCTGGCCGAGGTGGAAGCCTCGACGGGCACGGCAGCCTGAGGACGGACGGGACATGAATCGCAAAGCGGACAGAGAAAAGAAGGTTGAGGAGCTCCACTCGGAGCTCGCGCAGGTTTCCACGGTGATTCTGAGCACGTTCCAGGGGATCAAGGTGGAGGAAGACACCCGGCTGCGGCGCGCGGTGGAAGCGGCGGGCGGCAGCTACCAGGTGGTGAAGAACACGCTGGCGGAGCGGGCGGCGCAGGGAACGCAGGCGGAGCCGCTCTTGAAGTCGCTGGCGGGGACGAATTCCATCGCCATCACGGCTTCGGATCCGGTGGCGCTGGCCAAGGTGCTGACGAAGTTCGCCAAGGACGTGCCGGCGTACCAGTTCCGCTCGGGAATCGTGGAAGGGCGGGTGGTATCGGTGGGCGAGATCCAGCAGCTCGCCAGCCTGCCGTCGAAGGAAGACTTGATGTCGAAGGTGATGTTCCTGCTGCTGTCGCCGGCCCAGAGGGTGGCCAGCGTGACGGCGGCGGTGGCACGGAATCTGGCCGTGGTAGTGAACGAGGCGGCCAAGGAAAATAAATTCGCGGAATAATCTTCGAGGAGGATGGAATCGGTCATGTCAAGCAAAGTGGATACGCTGCTGGAACAGATCAAGGGGCTGACGCTACTGGAAGCCTCTGACCTGGTGAAAAAAATGGAAGAGGCCTTCGGCGTTTCCGCCGCGGCTGCCGCACCGGTGATGATGGCCGGCGGGGCTGCCGGAGCGGGTGCCGCGGCACCGGCGGAGGAGAAGACGGAATTTGCCGTCGTCCTGACCGAAGTCGGAGCCAACAAGATCAACGTGATCAAGGCGGTCCGCGAGGTCACCAGCTTGGGCCTCAAGGAAGCCAAGGATCTGGTGGACGGCGCGCCGAAGACGGTGAAGGAAGGCGTGACCAAGGACGAGGCCGCCACCATCAAGAAGAAGTTCGAGGAAGCCGGCGCCAAAGTCGAAGTGAAGTAGGCCCGACGGCCCGCTCCTCCAGACCGGCTGGACGCGCACGGGCGCGGCCGGCCAGTCGTGAAACGGTTTTCCAGCCCGCGTTCCGGCAAGGCCGGAGCGAGATTCGGGAGAGAGTTCTGCTGGGACCATTATTTCTTCAATTTTAACCCTGGCGGCCGTGGTGTATCCCACGACGGCCATCGGGGCGTTCCGTTCGCCGTTGCGGACGACGTGAGGTAAGACGACATGCAGAATGGACATCATCATAACCGCGAGAGGCGGCGGCTGGATTTCTCGCGCATCCGCGCGACGATCCAGATCCCGAACCTGATCGAGGTGCAGAAGCGCTCGTACCAGCGCTTTCTGCAGATGGACCTGCTACCGAGCGAGCGGGAAGACACGGGGTTGCAGTCCGTGTTCAGCTCGGTGTTCCCGATACAGGATTTTCGCGGGTTGTCGCAGCTGGATTTTGTGGACTACGCGATCGGGAACTGGGAGTGTAAGTGCGGGCACCTGCGGGGGCTGCATCACCTGCGGGCCACCTGCCGGAACTGCGGCGCTTCGGTGGTGACGGACCCGTACAAATCCGGGGACGTAATCTGCTCGAAGTGCGGCACGTTCAACCGGAACACGCCCACGTTCTGCAACAAGTGCGGCGACCCGGTGGCGCTGCAATTGAAGTACGACGTGAGCGAATGCCAGGAGCGCGGGATGACGTACGCCGCGCCGCTGAAGGTGACCATCCGGCTGACCATCTATGAGAAGGACCCGGACACGGGCGCGAAGACGATTCGCGACATCAAGGAGCAGGAGGTCTTTTTCGGCGATATCCCGCTGATGACGGAGAACGGCACGTTCATCATCAACGGCACGGAGCGCGTGATCGTCAGCCAGTTGCACCGTTCGCCGGGCGTGTTTTTTGAAACGGCCAACAACCGCAGCTACTTCCTGGGGAAAATCATTCCCTACCGCGGCTCGTGGGTGGAGTTCGAGTACGACACGAAGAACACGCTGTACGTGCGCATCGACCGCAAGCGGAAGTTCCTGGGCACGATTTTCCTGCGCGCGCTGGGGATGAAGTCGAACGAGGAAATCCTGCGGAACTTCTACCAGGTGGAGCGGATTTCGCTGCGCGAGGGGAAGTTCTACTGGAACCTTTCCGAGGGGCTGATCGACCGCAAGATTTCGCACGAGATCAAGCACCCCAAGACGGACGAGACGCTGGTGGGGTCCGGACGGCGCATCACCGAGCCGCTGTACAAGGAACTGGTGAAGGCGCGGGTGGCGCAGGTGCCGGCGGACCTGACCGACCTCGAGGGCGGCATTTCCGTGGCGGACATCGTGGACCGGCAGACGGGTGAAGTGCTGCTGGAAGCGAACAAGCCGTTTTCGCCGGACCTGTGGGCGAAGCTGGCGGAAGCGGGGCTGACGGAAGTGGACGTGTGCTTCCCGGAACGCGACGACGTGGGCATGGTGATCAGCCGCACGCTCGACCGCGACACAATCCACAGCTCGCGCGAGGCGCTGATTGAAATTTACCGCAAGCTGCGTCCGGGCGACCCGCCGACGCTGGATACGGCGACGGCGCTGTTCCAGAGCATGTTTTTCGACGCGCGGAAGTACGACTTCAGCAAGGTGGGCCGGCTGAAGTTCAACATCAAGCTGGGGCTGGACACGCCGCTCGACAAGCGGACGCTGGATACGCCGGACTTCATCGCGGCGATCAAGTACCTGCTGAAGCTGCGCAAGAACGTGGGCACGGTGGACGACATCGACCACCTGGGCAACCGGCGTGTGCGCGCGGTGGGCGAGTTGCTGGAAAACCAGTTCCGCATCGGGCTGGTGCGCATGGAGCGCGCGATCAAGGAAAAGATGTCCGTGTACCAGGAAATGTCCACGGCCATGCCGCACGATCTGGTGAACGCGAAGCCGGTGACCGCAGCGATCCGCGAGTTCTTCGGCAGTTCGCAGCTCAGCCAGTTCATGGACCAGACCAACCCGCTGAGCGAAATCACGCACAAACGGAGGCTTTCCGCGCTGGGGCCGGGCGGCCTTTCGCGCGAACGCGCGGGATTCGAGGTGCGCGACGTACATCCCACGCACTACGGCCGCATCTGCCCGATTGAGACGCCGGAAGGGCCGAACATCGGGCTGATCAGCTCGCTTTCGTGCTTCGCGCGCATCAACGAATTCGGCTTTATCGAATCGCCGTACCGGAAGGTGCGCAACGGGCGCGTGGTGGATTACGTTCAGGTGCTCAACGCCGGGGACAGCGAATTCAAGGCCGGCGACATTGTCGAGCGCGACAAGGTGGATGGAGTGAACGAGGAGCTCAAGCGGAAGAAAGTAACCGCGGAGCCCTACTGCTTCTACCTTTCCGCCTGGGAAGAGGACCGCTACGTGGTCGCCCAGGCCAACGTGCCGCTGGATAACCGGGGGCTGATCAACGCCGAGCTGGTGAACTGCCGGCAGGCCGGCAACTTCGTGCTGAAGGGCCGGGAAGAAGTGGACTACATCGACGTGTCGCCGAAGCAGCTCGTCTCCGTTGCGGCGAGCCTGATTCCGTTCCTCGAGAACGACGACGCGAACCGCGCGCTGATGGGCTCGAACATGCAGCGGCAGGCCGTGCCGCTAATCCGCGGCGAGGCGCCGCTGGTGGGCACGGGCATGGAGCGCGTCACGGCGCGCGATTCCGGCGCGGTGATCGTTTGCCGCCGCGACGGCATCGTGGACCAGGTGGATTCCGAGCGCGTGATCGTGCGCGTGGAATCCGACCAGTCCGGGGTGCTCAGCCGCGAAGTGGGCTCGGATATCTACCTGCTCACGAAATTCAAGCGCTCGAATCAGAACACCTGCATCAGCCAGAAGCCGCTGGTCCGCGCGGGCGACCGCGTGAAGCAGGGCC
>DATFZR010000171.1:0-5773 GCA_035314265.1 Candidatus Acidiferrales bacterium | reverse complement strand
GATTGGAGAGGTGATTCTGCTGCTGGTTGATTTTGGCTTTCTCTGCGTCGGTGAGCTTGCCGCCGTTGGCGGCGCGGTCGGCGCGGGTCTCACCGTTGATGGCCGCTTCTTTGGTTTCGAGGTTGGCGGTTTCACCGGCGGTGAGCTGGCCGCTCTGCACGCCCTGGCCGATGCGCTCCTGCTGTTCCTGTTTGCGCTGCGCGATGGTCTTGTCGGGCGTGGGGGTTGCCGGCGCCGTAGAAGTGGTGGCCGGGGCCTGCGCGAGAGCCACGCCTGCTGCCATCAGCACTGCGCAGGGCAAGGCGCCCCACTTGATCGAATTGAATTTCATGGTCATTTCTCCTCTGTTTCTTTCGCGTCGCTCCTGGGGCTGGTCACACCGTAATACCCGGGCGCATACGAAAAGTTGCGGAGTCCCGACGGAGCGGAAGCACGGTGTGTCGCAAGCGGCAGGTTCTTCCGGCGATTCCGGCGGGGATTTCTCCATCACCTATACAGGTTCGGTAAGCGAAACGGCGACGGGCGAAATGAAGGCTGCGAGACAGCGATTGCCTTGCGGCGATGTTTCAAAACCAAACAGAGTGCGGGGCGGGGGCGAAAAGCAGAGGTCTCGTTTTGAGGGGCGATGCCCCGAAACGGGGCGGGCAAAGATGCGGCGAAGATCTACAGCGATGGCAACCGTGTAATCCTTCCCGGTGAGGCGAAAAATATCCACGGAAATCAGGGGCTCACCCATCGGGCCCTCGGGTAAGGTCCCGCTATTCCAGCCACATAGGGCAGCGCCGGTGCGGCACTCATCTTGCACCTTGGCGGGGCAGACGTTTTGGGGATTTGTACTTCTCCCGCGACGAGGGGCCAACCTTCCTTCCAGGCGCGTGGCTCGCGGGAAATCTAGTGGAAGCCGGCTGTGTGGGGTCACCCGCCTTTTTCAGGCGGCGTCTCCAAGTGCCGGTGAAAGGAGCAGTTCCCATGGCTGCAAACGCCCTGCCCAAGAACCCGGAATCTTCGGATCGGAACACCTGGCAAACATTGGTACGAGATCAACGCTACAGGCTTTTTGCGGCGGGAAATCGAAGGGCAGTAATCGCAGAATGCCTGCCCATACGCGACGGACTGCAGAGACTGAAAAGCGCGGGGCCGGTGGGACCTGGCTTCGACGCCAGCTACGGACTGAGAGCCAACTCGCAGAACCGATTCGTTCTGCTGACGCAGGTTTCGCGGGCCTTCGACAACGCGCGCGGGCCGGTGGCGGGGCCCGACGGCTCGCCGGAACGCCGCGGGTGGCGCTGGGAAGCCTCGCATTGCATTCAGCCCATCGCGCAACTGAAGTCTTACATCGACGAGGAATCGGGGAACCTGGTTTTCTTCCTGACGCGCAGCACGTGTGCCAAGGGAGCGGATGCGGCAACGATGCGCGAGCGGCTGGAGGATTCCGCGCTGCGAATCGGCAAGAGCCTGGGCCTGGACGAGGACAATCTGGAGGCGCTGCGCGTGGCGAGCCTGGTGCACGAAATCGGCAAGGTGACGCCGCCCACCGCAGTGATGGGCCGCTTCTCGCCTGCGGGGGACGCGGAAAGCGAGGAGGGCGAGCCGTGCAGATTTCCGGGATGCCCGCGGCCGGCCGATGTGACGCTGCGGTCCGAGCCGTATTGCACGGAGCACTTCATTGGGAACTGCTACGAGAGGCTGGACTCCTGCCGCGAGACGCTGGGACGGCGGCGTCCGTCGGATGAAACAGCGGACGAGATGCGCGCTTTCCTGCAGGAGTGCGCGGAGCATGCGGCGGACCTGACGCGCAATCCGTTTGGCCAGGACGCACTGGAGCGAGCGCGCCTGTTGGACATCCTGCACACGGCGTCTGATCTGAGCCGGCGAGTGCGACGCAGCCCGCGCTGGGAGAAGTCCTATGACGTGCGCGTGCGGTGCGAGACGCCCGGCCGGCCGTGGCAGGAAGACGTGCGCACGATGCAGATCAGCCGGCACTGGGCGCTGTTTGAGTGCGCGCACCTGGTGAGGCCGGAAGACTGGCTGCTGGTGGAGCGGCTGGACACGGGCAGGCGCGCGAAGGCACGGCTGGCCTGGCGCGGGCACGCGAAGGCCGGCCACTTTACGCTGGGACTGGAATTCGTGGAGTCCGACAACTTCTGGGGACTGAACTGGGCGGACGCTTAGTTCAACGGGCTCAACGCGCGTTTGCGCGCGAGACAGAAACCATTCCGGCTGCGATCAGAATCACCGCGGGCCAGAAGGTGATCCCGGCGAGGATGCCGAAGCCCACGGGGTTGGGATTCGGGTCGCGCGTCAAACCCAGATCCGCGGCGGCAATCACCAGCAAGAGCGGCCCGGAACCGATCACCAGAAGCGTTACGCCGGTGCGCACCAGCCAGGAGTCGCGGTAGCGCCTGGATTTGGCAATCCCCGTAGAATTCATCTTCCAACCTTGCCGTACACGTACGGCCAACTATGGGATTTTGTGACGGCTGCGGAGCCGTCGCAACCGCGGCGGGCGGAGAGTTTCCTGGGCCGCAGCGGCTGCGCTACGAAGGAGCTCCCATACCTTCGAGGATTCAGCCGGCATCCAACACCTGCTAAAGTAATGACATGCGCGCAACTGCCTACTGCGTATTCGAGACAGCGATCGGGCCGTGCGGGATCGCCTGGAGCGACGCGCCTGCGGTGAAATGCTTCCAGCTTCCGGAGGCGACCGCGCAGGAGACGGAGGCGCGCATTGCACGCCGATCGGGCGGGCAGGGATCGGCCACTCCTCCGCCCGAAATCGCCGGGGTGATCGAAAAGGTCTCGAAGCATCTGCGCGGCGAGCTGCAGGATTTTCGCGACGCCCCTGTGGACCTGAGCGACACGGGAGAATTCGACAGGCAGGTGCTCGAAGCGGCGCTGCGGATTCCGGCGGGCCAAACGAGGACTTATGGCGAGCTTGCCAAGGATGTGGGCCGGCCCGCGGAGGCGCGCGCCGTGGGGCAGGTTATGGCGCGGAATCCGATCCCGCTGATCATTCCCTGCCACCGCGTTCTCGCGGCGAATGGCGGGCTGGGAGGATTTTCCGCTCCAGGAGACCGCGTGACGAAAACGCGGCTGCTGACGATTGAAGGCGCGAAGTTCCCCGCGGTGTTCGACTTCGGCGCCTAACGGCCTTTCCATTCCGCCCATCGCTCTGTTGACGTTCTTTATGTAGTAATATTCCCTACCTATTATTCCACGCTGCGACGGGATGGTTCCCAAAGCCCACTGAAGGAGGCACGCATGCTGCCCATCGACTGGAAGAAAGCAATCAAATACGCGCTACTGGTGCAGATCGCCGAATCCGTAAAACCCAACGGGAGTTACGGCGTGAAGGAAATAGGACAGATCGCGGGTGCCGGCTACAAATTCCTGCAGACAATTTTTGGAGACGACCTCGCCACGGACATCAATCCTCACACCGGCGACGTGGTCACGTTCGGATTCCTGGCCGTGTCTGCGGATAAGGAGCTGGTGGCCGTGGTGCGGGGCACAGACACGATCCTCGAATGGCTGCACGACGCGGCATTCCTGATGGTGCCGTGCCCCATCACGGGCAGCCACGGCTTTAGCGAGGATGGATTCACGGCTGTTTACCTGTCGCTGCGCATCGGGCAAGCCAAGGGCACGCTTTCGGCGAAAAACTCGGTGAAAAGTTTCCTGGATACGGGAGCGGCGACGACGGTAACCGTGTGCGGGCATAGCCTGGGCGGGGCGCTGGCCACGCTGCTGACGCTCGACGTGGCATTGAATACGTCGTGCCGCACGCCGTTGGTGTACACCTACGCGAGCCCGCGCACGGGCGACCACCTGTTCGCCGGGTCGTTCAATGCAATGGTGTCGGCGAGCAACCGGATTGTGAATCGGCAGGACCTGGTGCCGAAGCTGCCGCCATTTCTACCGCTGCCCTACGAGCACGTAAATATGCCGTTCGAGCTGAACCCGCCGCCGAACAAGATCAACCCGACGATTGCGTGCATGCATCACCTGACGACGTATCTGTGGCTGATGGGCCAGTTGACCGGCGCAAGCACGTTGCCGCTGGACGCGGACTGCGTGGCCACGGTGAATCCGGCGCAGCCGGCGCCGGCGGAGGATCCCGCGGCAAGCGGGGGCGGGTAACAGGCTGTAGTATTCTCCACCGCGATGCGCACTGTTTCCAACCGTATACGCGCTCTGGCGCTTGGCGCCGGTCTGGTGTTTGCCGGGGCGAGCCTCGATTCGCTGGCGGGCCATGTGCGCCCGCGTTCCCCTGGCGAGTCATTTCGCATGATGGGCGGAATGCCGAGTTCCTCGACCAGGCGGCCCGAGCAGACGCGGCGCGTGAGGGGAAGGAACTTGACGCAACGGGCTGGGCGATCGAAGCACTGGCGAAGCCGGTGCTGGCCTGGGCGGATTCGCACGCCGACGACCCGCGGGTACCGGAGGCTCTGCACTACGTCAACCGCGCGGACCGTTACGGTTGCCCTGAACCTGGAGATCGGAAAGTGAACTACTCAAAGATTGCGTTTACGCTGCTGCACAAGCGCTACCCGAAGAGCGAGTGGACGGAGAAGACTCCGTTGTGGTTCTGACCGCTGGGTCCTGCGCTGGGCCGGCCAGAAACAGGCGGGCCGGCGGCGCTACGTCCCCCGGAATCTGCTCTATAATTGACGTGAGGTAGCTCGCCATGCACCAAGTCGCTGAACATGCTCGTACCGCCCGGGAGGACTTTCTGCCCCTGCAGGGCGTGGATTACCTGGAGTTTTACGTGGGGAACGCGCGGCAGGCCGCGCAGTACTACCGCACGACGCTGGGCCTCGCGCTCATCGCGTATGCCGGGCCGGAAACCGGCGTGCGCGACCGCGCCAGCTACGTGCTGCAGCGGGACAAGATCCGGTTTGTGCTGACCACCGCGCTGCGTCCGGACCATCCCATCGCGGCGCACGTGCACCAGCACGGCGACGGCGTGCGCGACATCGCCATCGAGGTGGACAACTGCGACGTCGCCTGGCGCGAGACGACCGCGCGCGGCGCGCGCGGCGTGCGTCCGCCCGAAGAGCTGCACGATGACGGCGGCACGGTGCGCATCTGCTCCATCGCCGCGTACGGAGACACGGTCCACAGTTTTGTGGAGCGCCGCGGGTATGCCGGGGCGTTCCTGCCCGGCTTCCGGCGGGTGGCGGCGGACCACGTGGCGCATCCCACGGGCGTGCGCTACGTGGATCACATCGTGGGCAACGTGGGCTGGAACGAAATGAACAGGTTCGTGAATTTCTACCACGACGTAATGGGCTTCTCGCTCTACCAGCACTTCGACGATAAGGACATCAGCACGGAGTATTCCGCGCTCATGTCCAAGGTGATGGCGCACGGAAACGGGCGCATCAAATTCCCGATCAACGAGCCGGCGCAGGGGCGCAAGAAATCGCAGATCGAGGAATACCTGGAGTTCTACGGCGGGCCGGGCGTGCAGCACATCGCGCTGGGCACCGGCAACATCCTGGAAACGGTTGAGAAGCTTCAGGAACGCGGCATGGAATTTCTGCGCGTGCCGAACCACTACTACGAATCGCTGGAAGACCGCGTGGGAAAGATCGAGGAGCCCATCGAGGAACTGGCCAAGCTGGGAATCCTGGTGGACCGTGACGACGAAGGCTACATGCTGCAGATTTTCTCGCGGCCCGTGGAGGACCGGCCAACGCTGTTCTATGAGGTGATCCAGCGGAAGGGCAGCCGGAGTTTCGGGAAGGGGAATTTCAAGGCGCTGTTTGAG
>DATFZR010000170.1:0-5233 GCA_035314265.1 Candidatus Acidiferrales bacterium | reverse complement strand
CGGATGGCGGGTTGGTTAGACGTGAAGCGATAGGCCAGCAGAACCAGGAACGCGGTGAGGATTGAGAATGCGCAGAGGGAAAAGAGTGGCGGGCGATCCACGAAGGGCTCGAAGATGAGGTCGAAGGCGGAGTTTAGGAGGAGCAGGAGTGGACTCCTTGGCGGGGTTCGGTGCTGGAATCTGCAGAACACGGCATTGGAGCGCGGAGAAGACGGCGAAGCAAGCTTCGCCGGGGAAGAACGGCGGCGAGCCGCCGCACTCCAAAGGCGCGGGGATCAGTCGATGTAGCCAAGGCCTTGGAGGCGCTTCTTGATGATTTCTTCGTCGGTTTCGGGGGCGTCGCCGCCGCCCAGGATGCGTTCGACCTCTTTTTCCAGCACGTGCGTGGCAAACTCTTCCGGCGTGGCGTAACCGGCCGACTCCGAGCATTTTTTCAGCTTGTCGTAGAGGTCGTCTCCGACGGCAATTTTGCGGCTGAACACGAGTCCCCTCCTTCGTCGTGCATCGTGCGTTCGGCGCCTTCGGCGCTGCGCGCCTTATTGCTGGCGACGGGCGGCCTCTTCGGCTGAGCCCGTGCCGAGCACGGGCTTTCCCTTCATCTCCGCGGGCCTGGCGATCCCGTAGAGCGCGAGCAGCGTGGGCGCGACATCGGTGAGCGCCGCCGCATCCGAGAGGATCGTCCTGTTGCTCAGCAGCACTCCGGGAACCTGCCGGTAGTCCATGCAGTGATCGCCGCTCCAGGGATCGAGATTGTCCTCGAACACCACCCCCGGCACGGCGCCCAGCACGGTCCCCCACCCGGCCCGGTAGCCGCGATTGTATCCAATCAGGAGGTCGGGCGCGCCGTTGATGTAGGGGCCGGAGTAGGCCTCCGTGGCCAGGTCCGCGCGGGTGATGGCGGGGTCGCCGCTCACGGGATCGCCCACGTCCAGAAGTTCGCGGGCGAGTTGGTGGCGGAGGGCGTCCGCGGCGGAGCCCGCTTCCACGATGCCGTGCGCTTCCCGCCCGCGCAGGTTCAGGTAGAGCCCGTTCAGTCCCAGGCCGTAGGCGCGCGTGTGCGCCCAGTCCACGCCCTGGAAGGAATTGCCGCCGGTGGCGAGGCCGGGGGCGAGAGCCAGATAGCCGTGCTCGTGCAGCCACGCGTTCAGATTGAACGAGCGGTGATAGGGCGCGAAGCCGTGATCGGAAACGACGAGCACGGTGGCGTCTTCGCCCGCTTTCTCCAGCGCCTCGCCGAGCACGGCGTCCATCTGGCGGTACAGCGCGGGAACGGCGTCGCCGAATTTCTCCGCAACCTCGGCCGTATAACTGGGCGAATCGGGGTCCATCGCGCGCCAGAACATGTGGCTGTTCAGGTCCAGGCTCGAGAAATAAAAGAAAAACAGGCCGGAGCGGTAGCGTGCCAGCTCCTCGTGGAAGGCGCGGAGCTGTTCATCGAGCACCGAGCGAGCCTGCGCCAGGTATTCCGCGTCGTCCAGGTAGCCGCCGGAGAGCGCTTTGGTGTCTTCCGCAATTCCCTGCGTGTAGAAGAAGCCCAATTCCTCCCACAGCTCGCGCGAAAAATTGTCCGGCGTGGAAATGGGCAGGGCGGGATCGCCGGGGTCCATGTTCACGGGAGTCACGTAGAGCTGAAAGGTCGGGCTCACCTGCTTCAGGAAAAACCGGCAGATGCCTTTCACGCTGGCGAGATGCGGAAGCAGGTCGAAGCGAACTTCGATCCAGGGGCTCCATTCGCCCTGGCGCAGCACGAACTCGCGGCCGGCGAGCTGGAAGTCCGCGGCGGCGGCCTGGGCGTCGATGGCTACGCGCAGAGGCAGCGAGGATTCCGGGTCGCCCTTGCGGAACGTGTTGTAGGGGCCGAAGACGGCGGTGTTGACGATTCCATTTTCCACTTTCACGGGATAGACGCGGCCGCCGTTCACGGAGCCGGACGCGGCAAACGCATCGTCCGTGTAGAAGGCAAACGTGCCGTAGGTGCCGAGCACGTCCGGGGTGCCCATGCCGGAGAGCGTGCGGCCGCGCGTGGGCACGGGCGGAAAATTTGAGGGGATGCGATAGACGACGGTGGGCACGCCCGCGGCGTCCAGATATTCCCAGAAGGCTTTGCCCTGGCGCAACAGCACCGTGCGTCCATGCGAGAGCGGCAGAATCCACTGGCCCAGGCGCAGCGCGTGGGCGGGCGGCTCCACGCGAGACGTGGAAAGATACAGTTCCATCGTGGCGGGGTCGCGATGGATGAAGTCGAAGATGCCGTGGCCGCCCGGGTTGAGGCCGGTGATCAGATTGGACCAGGCAACGGGACTCTGCGGGGGGATGCTGGTGGCCAGGCGGCGCACTCCGCCGTTGAGCGCGGCCAGGCGGGCGAAGTTGGGCATGGAGCCGGCGGCGATCATGCGCTCGAGGAGTTGCGGGTCCATGCCGTCGATGCCCAGGACGATTACGCGCGGGGAGTGCGCGGAAAGGGACGGGGAGCGGGTGCAGGCAGGCAAAAAGAGGAGGAGCATCGCGACGAGCGTCAGCAACAAGCCGCCGCACTCTAAAGGAGCGCGGCCAGAGGGTCGTTCGCGGGTTTCTTGTGGAGCGGGGGGCACGGCTTCAGGGCTTTCTGGGGGGCTTCAGTTGAGCGGAAGCCGCACGTTCGCTGGCGGCGTCGGCGGCGCGGCCTAGCTTGTCGTAGTTTTCCGCCAGGAAGGCGTGGGCTTCGTAGGAATCCGCGTCCACCGCGACGGCCTTTTCCAGGTAGGGAAGCGCCTGGGAGAACTTGTCGTTCAGAAAGAGCATCCGGCCCAGCAGCAGATTCGCGCGGTAATGGTCGGGAGATTCTTCGAGGACGATGAGGAGATTTTTCGCCGCATCCTCAGGACGCCCGCTGCGCGCATAGATGGAGGCGAGGGAGTAGCGAGCGTCGGCCCAGTCCGGCTGCTGCTCGATGATGATTTCCAGGTGCGCGGTCGCCGTCTTTAGATCGCCGATTTCGTAGAGGGCGATGGCGAGTTCGTATTGCGACATCAGGGCGTCGGGACGCAGCTCGACGGCCTTGCGGAGCGGCGGGATGGCTTTCTTGTACTCGCCCTTCCGCGCGTAGGCGATGCCCAGGTAATACTGTGCGGACTGGATCTGCGGGTCGTTGGCGATAACCCGTTCGAGCAGTGGAATGACGGTGGCTCCCCTGCCTTCTTCAATGGCCAGGCTGGCATCGTGCATGTCGTTGGCCACCTGAATGCGGTCCTTGGGGTCAATGCCGCTCACCGCGGGCCCCTGATTTCCCGCTACGTAGCCCAGGGCAGAGAGCTTTTCCATGCTTTTCTCGTCGAGGCCGCCTGAGGCGGATTTTGGCGCGCCGGCGCTCACGCGCTTCAGGAAGTTTTCGAGTTGCGCATCGAATCGCACGGCGGCGGGGCGGTTCGTCAGGTAGAGATTGTCTTTTGCGCCCGGGTCGGCGGCGAGATCGTAGAGTTCCGGCCGGGGCGCGCGGATGTAGAGCTGGTGGCCGGAGCGAAGGGCCACCAGCGCGCTCCAGCCGAAAGATCGCTCCGAATGGTCTCCTACAGACACGGCGGGACGCTCGCCTGGATGGGCGTTGCCGACCAGCGGGAGCAGCGAGCGGCCCTGCATGGCGGGCGGCGCGGCAATCTGCAGGGCATCGAGCAGCGTGGGCGCCAAGTCCACCAGACCGGCGGTGGCGCTCACGCGCTGGCCGGCCAGCCGGTTGCCGGGAAGCTTGATCAACAACGGCACGTGGATCGTGGAGTTGTAGAGAAAGATGCTGTGCGTTCTTTCGCCGTGATCGCCGAGCGCTTCTCCGTGGTCCGCGGCGACGGCAACCAGCGCGCCATCCAGCAGCCCCTGATTGCGCAGAAAGTCGAGCAGCTTGCCGACCGTGGCGTCCACATAGGCGATGCCGCCGTCGTAGGGAGCGCCGGCGTGGCGGCTGCGGTAGGGTTCGGGAGGATCGTAGGGGTCATGAGCGTCCCAGATGTGAAACCAGAGGAAGAAAGGCCGGCCCTGGTCCTTCTTCTCCAGCCAGGCGAGCACGTGGCCCAGCGTTACATCGCCGCGGCGCTGCATCGAGGCTTCGCGCTTTTCGCCCGCCTTCTGGCGGTGGAAGCCGGCGTCGTAGAGGTCAAAGCCGCGCTCGAAGCCGGATGCGAAGCCGTTCTTGGGGTCCAGGATGATGGAGCCAACGAACGCGCCGGTGCGGTAGCCCTGCGCGCGGAGAACGTCCGGCAGGAAGGGGACAGAGGAGGGAAGGCGGTCGCCGAAGTTCCGGATGCCGTGGAACTCCGGGTAGGTGCCCGTAAGGATGGTGGCGTGCGAGACCGGCGTAATGGGCGCCTGGGAATACGCATTCTCGAAGACGATGCCCTGCTTGGCTAGCGCGTCCAGATGGGGCGTCAGCGCCTTCGTCGAGCCCAGGAAGCCCATGCGGTCTGCGCGAAACGTGTCGAGGGTGATGAGGATTACGTTGGGCTTGGCGGCTCCGGTGCCGCCAAGCGCGAGCGCGAAAAAGAGAGCGAGGCCTAGAAGCTGCCGCATAAAGGAAAAAGGAGTCTGCATTGTAGCAGACTCCTTTTTTCGAGACTCAAAACCCGGCTGCGCGGCTCAGAAGAGAAGCTTCACGCCGAGCTGCATGGCCCGCGGGCCGCCCTGGGAAAGGAAGGGGTTGCCCGAGTTGACGTCTGGAGTTGTCGCGATCGTGGAGAAACTACCGCTGGTGGCGGTTCTGTTGGTCGGTACGGAGTTGAAGTTGGGATGGTTCAAAACGTTAAAGATTTCCCAACGCAATTGGAGGCTCACGCGTTCCGTGATCTTGGTGGTCTTGTTGAGGTTAGCATCCCACTGCACGAAATGCGGCCCGCGGAGGCTGTTGCGGCCGCAGGTACCGACGGTGCCCGGGGCCGGGATGCTGAAGATGGCGGCGGCATTCGTAATTGTGGGGCTGTTAGGATCGCTGAACTGGTAGATCGGCGTGCCATTGCAATCCGGCCGCTGATAGACCCTGTCCTGGCCGGAATTATCCGCGCTCGACCTCAGCGCGGGAGTCCACGGGCGCCCGGTGAGGGCGGTGACGATCGAGCCGACCTCCCAGCCCGTGCCGAAGCGGCCCGCCTCGTGCCAGGTGGGGAAGTCGTAGGTGAGCCCGCTGGTGAAATTCAGCCGGATATCCGTGTCGCAGGGGCCCTGGTTGCTCGCGGGGTTGTAGGGATTCTCCTGAATCGGCAAGGCACCGGCG
>DATFZR010000169.1:0-2845 GCA_035314265.1 Candidatus Acidiferrales bacterium | reverse complement strand
CCAGCGCTGGGGCCTGAGCACGCGATACGTGGGCAAAGTGGGCGCGGACGAAGCCGGACGGCTGCAAGCGCGCATGTTCGTGCAAGAAGGAGTGGAGGCGCACGTAATCGTCGTGCCCGATGCGGCCAGCCAGATGGCTTACATCCTGGTGGACGAGGATTCCGGCGAACGCACGATCCTGTGGAAGCGCGATGCGGACATAGCGCTGAAGCCGGAAGACCTGCGGCCGGAATGGATCACGCGGGCGCGCGCGGTGCACGTGGATGGGCACGACACGGCGGCCGCAGCCACGGCTGCGCGGTGGGCCAGGCTGGCAGGCATTCCAGTGACCGCGGACCTGGACAACGTCTACCCGGGCGTCGAGGGCTTGCTGCCCAACGTGGACTACATGATCGCGTCGCGGCAATTCCCGGAACGCCTTACCGGCGAGGCCGACCTGCGCAATTCCCTTCCCGGCCTGCAGCGGCGGTATAAGTCGAAGGTGGTGGCGGCCACACTGGGGCGCGACGGCGTGCTGGCCTGGGACGGAGCGGACTTCCATTACGCGGCGGGATTCGAGGTAAACGTGCGCGATACGACGGGCGCGGGAGACATATTCCACGGCGCGTTCCTGTACGCGATGTTCCAGGGCTGGCCGCTCCCGCGGCAACTGGAATTCTGCTGTGCGGCGGCGGCGCTCAATTGCACGGCGGCGGGCGCGCGCGGACGCATCGGAAAGCTCGCGGAGATTGAGGAGCTGATGCGCACGGGGCAGCGGTCGGAGATCGCCTTTCCGCCCGGAGCGTTGCAGCGATAGACGGCGCGCGGCGGGAAGACCGGGCCACACAAGCAGATGATTCCGCTAAAGGACAACACGCCCCGGAGCAGCGCGCCCGTGGTGACGGTCGCGATCATCATCGTCAATACGCTGGCTTTTTTCTACCAGCTAACGATCCCAAACAAGCTCGAGCCAGCGTTCCTGATGAGCTATGCGCTGGTGCCGGCCCGGATGACGCAAATGGTGGGGGCGCCGCATGTGCCGCTCCAGGTGGCTTTCGAGCCGTTTCTCACCAGCATGTTCCTGCACGGAGGATGGCTGCACCTGATCGGGAACATGTGGTTCCTGTGGGTGTTTGGTGACAACGTGGAGGACCGGCTCGGCCATATCAGCTACCTGTTTTTCTACCTGTTTTGCGGATTCGGCGCCGGGCTTGCGCACTTTGTGGCGAATGTGGGCTCGGCGGTTCCGTCGCTGGGCGCCAGCGGGGCGATTTCCGGGGTGCTGGGGGCGTACATCGTGCTGTATCCACGGGCGCAAGTGCTGACGCTCGTCCCGTTGATCATCTTCTGGTTTACCGTGGAGATTCCCGCGTTTCTCGTACTGGGGTATTGGTTTGTGATCCAGTTCGTGAGCGGGGTGGCCTCGGTAGGAGCGCGGAATGCAGGCGGAGTGGCCTGGTGGGCGCACATTGGAGGGTTCGTGCTGGGAGTGCTTATGGTGAAGATGTGGCCGCAGAGGCGGCAGCGAGTGGCATATTACGAGGGATATTAAAGTATTACTTCAAGTACTCAGCCACATGACATCCTGCCTCCATCGCATAGAAAATACTGGCCTTTCGCCGGGAGTCTCGAATTCCTAAAGAAACAATTGAGGGTTAATAGCTGCCGAGAGCAAGGCACGCGGTATGTGCTTCTTCTTGCCGTTGCAAATTGCTAGAGGTAGGCGATGTGGTGGCAGGCGCCGCCGGGGCCTACCAAGCCGTGGGCATGCTCTTCGAGCGCGTCCAATAGCGTCAGGCCCTGCCGCGCCAGGATGGGCAGCGCGCAGAGCGTGCGCTCCTGCAGGTCGCGATGGGGCGCCAGCGCCTCGCGCAGGATGCGCTCGTGGTGGTCAAGCAGTTCTTCGCGGCGGTCGGCAGCCCTGCCGGCGCGGGTGCGCAGTTTGTCCAGTTGGTAGAGCATCTTGCGCTCAGAGGTGTCCAGTGCTCCGGTGAGCGTGGGGTCGAGCTTGCGCAGCGGCTTGCGGATGTGCGCGAGGTAGCGGCGCAGGTTGCGTTCGCCCAGGCTCATCTGGCGTGCGAGAGCCCTGGGCACGGATTCGCGCTCCAGGCGGTGGCGCAGGTGCTGCGTGCCGCGGAGGACGTCCCGCAGGTCCAGCTTGTACTTGCGGAGCAGGCGGGCCACGTGCGGCTCCACCAGCGTGAACCCTTCGCGTGGCAGCACGGCGGGCATGCGGCCGAGCAGCCGGCGATACACCACCTGGGACTGCGCGAAATAGGCGAGTTCGGCCGGGCCCGTGATCACGGCGGCCGTGGGCAGCAGCGTATCCTGCAGCACGGGGCGCAGCAGCGCGCTGGGGGAGAGCAGGCCGGGGCTCCGCTCTTCAAGAGCCAGCAGCTCATCGAGGGTGTAGGACCGGCTGCCGGCCTGAAACGTGGAATTGCGAACGCGCAGGGGAACGCGGCGGCCCTCCACCATGGCAAAGAGCAACGCGGCCGACTCCGTCACCTTTACCTGGGCGTGGTAGCCCGAGTGTTCCAGAGCGCGCGAACGCTCGATCAGGTCCCCTACGAGCGCGGCGTTCTCACGCAGGGCCTTTTGCAGCGTGGGTACGGCCAGAGCGGCCAGAGCGGGATCGAGCGGGTCGAAAAGGATAAGACCGCGGCCCGCGAACAGCCGGGCGAAGAGCTTGCCGAAAGCGGCGGAGTAGGTTTCCGCAGGCGTATAGGATTCGCGCAGGGCCGCTGCGATGGCAGCAGCGCCGGGACCATCGAGCGCGGCCAGTGCCGAGCCCAGCGCGCCTTCCACACCGGGGCCCAGGGCAATCTCGCCCACGCGATGGCCTTCCGTTTCCGCGGCGCGTGGG
>DATFZR010000168.1:0-2234 GCA_035314265.1 Candidatus Acidiferrales bacterium | reverse complement strand
GGGCGTGCCGCCGCCCCAGTGGAACTGAATCACCGGCCGCGATTTGGACACGCGGCGGGAGACCTGCTCGATTTCCTGTTTCAGCGCGTCGAGATACCCCGCGGCGCCCGTTTTGTCTTTTGAGATCACCACGTTGCAGGCGCAGAACAGGCAGAGGCTCTCGCAGAAGGGCAGGTGCTGGTAGAGGGAGACGGGGCGCGCGTCGGCGTCTGCGGCGCGGCAGACGTCTTCGTAATCCGCTACGCCAAAACTGTCCTGCCACACGGGGGCTGTGGGATAGCTGGTGTAGCGCGGGCCGGGGCGGTTGTAGCGCTCGAGCAATTCGTCAGACACTTCGAGCGCCTGAACGTCCAGGGAATGTTCGAGACGGGGATCGATCGTTTCATCCATGCGCGTTCACTCTGCTCCCGCCACCGGTGCGATTGTCGCGGCAATCACCGCGCCTGCAGTCTCGACGAGCGCCTGTCCGGCCTGGATGAACGCCCGCGCCGACTCTACCGGAACATCGGGCAGAATCCCGTGCCCCAGATTCAATACGTGGGCCTGCCCGCCGGTCTGGGCGAGCGCCGCTCGCACTGCCGCGCGTACGCCGGGCTCGGGACCCTGGAGCACGGCCGGCTCCACGTTGCCCTGGAGCGGCCACAGTTTGCCGGTGCGCTCGAGGAGGGTAGCGCGCAATTCGCCCATGTCCACGCGCCAATCCACGCTCAGCACGGATACTCCGGAACGCGCCGCGCTCTCGAGCAGATGGCTGGACGCCTTTGAGTAGTAGATGACCGGGGCGCCGCCGGTGCGGAGCGCGCCCGTTACCTGCTGCAGCGCCGGCAGGGCAAACGCGTCGTAGTCTTCGAGCGAGAGCTCGCCGGCCCAGGTGTCGAACAATTGGACGGCGGCGGCGCCGGCGGCGAGCTGCGCCTGCAGGTAGCGCGCTGTGTTCCGCGCAATCCGGCGCAGCAATTCGCGCAGCACATCGGGCTGCGTATGGAGCATGCGCTTTGTATTCGGGAAGCTCGGGTGCCCTCCGCCGTCGATCATGTAGCAGGCCAGCGTCCAGGGGGCGGCGGCAAAACCCAGAACCGGCACGTCCGGGCCGAGCGCGCGGCAGAGTTGCGCGATGGCCTCCGGCAGGAAGCGCGTCTCGCGCTCGGGATCGAAATCGCGGAGCCTTTCGACGTCGCTCAAATGCCGCACTTTTTCCGGAAGCTCCGGCCCGCCATCGCCGAAGACAATGGGCAGGCCCATGGCCTCCGCGGGAATCAGGATGTCGGAGAATACGATGACGGCGTCCATCCCCAGCGCGAGGTAGGGCTGCAGGGAGACCTCGACGGCCAGGTCGGGCGTTTTGCAGACTTCCAGGAACGAGTGTTTCGCCCGCACCGCGCGGTATTCCGGCAAATAGCGGCCGGCCTGGCGCATCATCCACACGGGCGCGCGATCGGTGGTCTGGCCGCGGCAGGCGCGGAGGAACAGGGCTTTGCGGTCGAATTGGGAGCCGGGAGCAGGCATATGCGTACGCCGCGCTATCTGGGTGAGATGATAGCAAATCCGCGCGGGGGGTAGGGCGCGGCGGTGGGCTGCGTCGCGTCCGTGCTCAAACAGGCTGCTCTCCCCGCAGCCAGGGACGTCGCGCCGCCCGTACAGAGCGTACAGGTTGGCATTTCGCCACGCCCGTGAGCTTGACAGCCAGCGCCGCGCATTCTCTCCCTGCAATGGTTATATAATTACCGGTCCGGCAGTGTGAGCCAGAGGCCATGACACCCACAGCACTCGCCTACGCGACAGCGATCCTCTACTGCGCGAGCGCGGCATTTTACTTTCGCAAGTTATTTGCGGGCGAGGGCTGGGCGGGCCTGGCCGGCACGCTGCTGCTTGCGGTGGGCCTACTGACGCATTATCTGGCGCTGCTGGAGCGCGCGTATGCCATCCACGCTGTGCCGTATCAGGATCTCTACGGCTCCATGTCGCTGCTGGCGTGGTTTCTGGCGCTCACGTATTTCGGGCTCGAATTCTTCCATCGCGAGCGGGCCATGGGCGCGTTCGTCGTGCCGCTGGTACTGCTGCTGTTCATCCTCGAACTCCTGGTGATACCGCAGGCGGCGCCCAGGGCCCCGGCGCATGGGGGCATTTTCGCTCTGCACGTGACGTCGAACATTCTGGCCTACTCGGCCTTCACGCTTTCTTTCGTCTACAGCCTGATCTACCTGGTGCAGGACAGGCTGCTGCGCGCGCGGAGG
>DATFZR010000167.1:0-5318 GCA_035314265.1 Candidatus Acidiferrales bacterium | reverse complement strand
CAGCGCGTTGCCCCCCCTGATGGACGCCGCCTGCGACTTGCCGAACGCCTGGTACTCGCCTAATTCCTTGTTGAATGCGGCCTTGTCCAGGGTGGTAAAGCGCTTCTCGTCTTCGTAAATCAGCAGCAGGTATTCCATGTTTGTTTCCTCCCGTCTGTACGACGCGCGAGCGGCCCGATTTCGACAACGTGGCGGGACATTTTTCAGCCCCCGGCCGCGCCTGCTCCTTACTCGACCTGCTGCGAATTCAACGGCAGGAAATACGGATCCCCAGGCTGCGGGATTACCTGAATCGGCCGGATCTCGATGCATCCTTGGCCGCCCAGGCAGGCCGTGGGAATCTTCGCCGCCCAGCCGATGGCCTCGTCCAGGTCCTTGCAGTCCAGGATGTAGTATCCGGCGAGCTGCTCTTTGGTCTCCGCGAACGGCCCGTCTGTGATGAGCGGCTTGCCGCCGTGCACGCGCACGGTGGTGGCCGTGCTCGTGGGCTTGAGCGGTTCGGCCCCGCGGTAGATTCCCTGCTTGGACGTTTCTTCCATCACCGCGTGGTGCCCAGCCCTGACTCTCAACGCCTCTTCGGGAGAAAGGCCGGCCATATCCGATTCCCTCGAATAGACCAGCAGCATGTAACGCATCGCGAGCCTCCTGAATAGAAATGTATCCGGCCATCTGTCGCGGGCCAGGCGCGAACGGGCGCGGTCACGCCGCCGGGAAATTCAGATCAGCCTTCACCTCGAGAATCTGGCTGGTGTGCCGCGAGCAGTGGCCGCCTGCCGCGAGAATCCATTGATAGCCGTCCCAGGGGCCAAAGATGGGATGGGGAAACGCGTGCCCGCGCAGGTGCGGCGCCGAAGCCAGCATCCCCTCCATTCGCGCCCGGCTCTTGAGGAATTTCTCGAGCGATTCAGCGCCCAGTTGCGCTCCTATGGGAGCGACTCGGTCCGGCGCCTTAACCCTGGGATAGCGGCACGGCACATCCACCAGGATGGCGACATCGGTCCCCTTGATGTCGCGGACCGGCGCGTCGGCCGGCGCTTCCGGCATTTTTCCGACGATGTCTCCTACCCGTTCCTCGATGATGGCGATGTGCTCCATGATTTCCGCGAGCGACCAGCGGTCCGGCGACGGTCTGAAGGTCCACTGCGCTTCGAAGACTCCCTTCGTTGCCGCGGCCAGGCGATCTCGCGTCACCGCCAGATAGCGCGCCGCGTGCTCGCGCTCCACGGGAGTTACGCCGTCAGCCGGAGCCTTCACCGTCAAAGTGCTGTTTTCCATGGTCTTCCCCCCTCGCCTATTGTAAGTCGGGATGGGCGTCTCCATCCCGCACCAGTACGACGTTCGACCTGCCGCAAATCGACATCCCAAAACCGCCCACAGGCCGGGCCTCCGGCGCTTCAGGCAACCACGGCCAGCGCCTTCCCGACCGTGGGCACGCCCCGAGCGGCTCATGCCCCCCCGCAGCAGGCGTCCACCACGGTGCGGCGACATGACGAATGAGTGGAAATGGACCGGAAGGAGTTGGGTCGAGCGGCACAGCGCAGATTTTCAGGGGCGCGCCAAGGCGCGCAGCCGCCCGTCAGGCGGCAAAGAAGGAATCAAGGAGGAAAACCGGACTACGCTCCGCCGGCCGCGCGCAGCGGCTCCGGAAGCGCGGGCCGCAGCGTCAGCCAATCCGTCCGCACGCTATCCCATTCCTGCGTCAAGAAGCCGTAGGACTCGAGGAAATCGCGGATTTGGGACCGCCGCCATCCAGGGATCTTTTCCAGGATCGGCACCAGCACCACGATCGCGCTGTTCCCCAACACCGTGCGCTGCGCGATATTGGCCACGCGCCGCGTCTCGGAAACCGACATGGTGAAGCCGTCGCGAGCATTCACGTGCAACATCACGTGGATGTCCGAGCTCCCGTCGCCTGCATAAATCACGTGGTCGGGCCCGATCTGCAGGTCCGCCTGCAATTGGTCGAGGCGGGTCACCTTTCCGAAGCCGGCCGTGGTGCGGAGAATCGTGTCGATTTCGCCGGAGCTCTGATAGCTGAACTCCGTGCCGTAAATCCGGTCGGCAGGCACGATTCCTTCGAGCGCCGACTGGATCACTTCCACGGGCGCAGCCGACAGGATCGAAAACTCGAAGTGATATCCCTCGATCCCGTGATCGAGAATCTCGTACAGCAGGCCGATATTGTCTTTCAGGCGAATGCGCTTCCCCACTTCGTACAGGTGCTCCCGGCGCACGCGCGATTTGAATTCCGGGTCGTGCAGCAGCAGGTAGGCGAGCTCCGCCCCCTGCTGGACCAGGTTCAGTTTGGCCATGCCTTCAGCCTTGCGCCTGAATTCCTCGGTCGGTATCCCGATGATTTCGCTCAGCACGTAACCGGAGTCGTTGAACGTCAACGTCTGGTCGAAATCGCTGGCGAATAGATAGTTCTTCATGTGCTTCTCGTTCGTGGGTTCCATAACCATCCTAAGGCAGTAACGCATTGCCGCAGCGTTAAAGATTGGTTGCTACAAATCTGCGTATTGATTAGATGCGGGAGCGGCGCAAAGGGAAGCAGGCTGGCCTTACCCCTATCTGTTGAAGTAACGAACGCCCGCCGCTAGAAGAAGAAAACATCCTTCATGGGATAGTGCCGCCGGTTGCGCGTCCACAGCGCCAGATTGTGAAGGGAAGCTGTTGCCGCGATCAGCGCGTCTCCCAGTTCCACGTGGTGGCTTTTCGCGCACTCCCTGAGGTAGTCACCCGCCCTCTCGCCAATCTCCGTGTCGATAGGAATGCAGTCGATCGCCGCAAAAAGCGCGTCGAGAATCCGGCACGGACTTCAACGCGCGAGCCTCTTCAGTCGCTTCTGCCTACGCAGACGGCGCACATACGCGGCCGAGTCGCGAAGGTCCTTGCGGTCCTTCCACATGCCGACGAGGGCCTGCATTGCGACGACACGATGATTGTCTTCGGACGCGCCTTTTCTCATGGTTTCAACCCCTCCACCTCGCGCATGCGCGCGAACGCCCGCCTTACATGCGGGATCGTGATCGACCCGCCCACCACCAGCGCCACGTTCAGCGCGTCAATCACTTCCTCGCGCCTCCATCCTGTTTCGCCGCAGCGGATCACGTGGTAGGTGATGCAGTCGTCGCAGCGCAGCACGCACGAAGCCACCAGTCCCAGCAGCTCCTTCGTCTTCGTGTCCAGCGCGCCGGGTTCGTAGGCCTGGTGATCCAGCGCGAAGTACCGCTTCACGCCCAGATGCCCGCAACCCAGAATCTCCTCATTCATCTCCGCGCGGAATTTATTCCAATCCTGCAGTGAATCGCTCATACGCGTCTCCCCGCCTCATGTTGTACCGCCGGCCTGTCCCGGGCAAAGCCGAGGGGCTTCCAGCCGGCGGCTCGAATCGAATCGCGGCGCGACACGCTGTGCGCCGCTGCCCCTATCGCGGCAGCACGCGCCCCGGCCGTGCGCCCGTGGCGTGGTCGTGGTCCCACACCAGCTTCCCGGACACAAACACTTTCTCGATTCCCTCCGACAGCTTTTCAGGTTCCGCAAACGTGGAGCGGTCAATCACCGTCTGCGGATTGAACAGCACCAGGTCCGCCACCATCGCTTCCCGCACGTACCCGCGGTCCATCAGCCGCAGCCGCCAGGCCGGCAGCGAGGTCATGCGCCGCACCGCCTCTGGAAGCGTCAGCCAGTGCCATTCGCGCACGAACCTTCCCAATACGCGGGGATACGTGCCCGCGCCCCGCGGGTGCTTCATCCCGATGCCGCCGTCGCTCGACACCATCACCCACGGCTGCGCGTAGAACTCGCGGATGTCCGGCTCGATCATGGATTTCCCGATCACGCCGCCATCGCCGTCGCGGATGATCTGGATCACCAGGTCCGCTGGTGTGATGCCCTTGGTCTTCGCGGCTTCCTCCACGGTGTGTCCCTCATATTCCCGGTGGCTTTCGACCGAGGTGATCAGAAGGTTTTGAGGTCCGCCGACGTCCGCGATGGCTTTCGCCACGCTCGCGGGATCGTCGTACTGCTTGTTCGGCACCAGCACTTTGAAGTCGGAATGCCACGCGTCGTAGGGGTAGCAATCCGCGGTCACGTCCTGCCCGGCGTGGCGGGCCGCGTCGTACATCGCCACCACTTCCGCCGCGCGGTTCCACACGCCCACGGTGCCCAGCTTGATGTGCGTGTTCTGCACGGGCACGCCGGCCTCACGGCCGATGCGGAGAATTTCGCGCATGGCCTCGAAACTCTTGTCTGCCTCGTCGCGGATGTGCGAGATGTAAAAGCCTCCGTAGCCCGCGGTGGCCCGGGCCATCGCGATCACTTCTTCCGTCGTCGCGTAGCTCCCCACCACGTATTCGAGGCCGCTCGAGAGTCCCACGGCGCCTTCGCGCATGGCCTGGTCCACCATTTGCGCCATCTGCGCGATCTCTTCCGGCCGTGCAGCGCGCCGGAAGTCGTCGCCCATCACCTTGTGCCGCACGGTCGCGTGCCCCACGAGCATCAGAACGTTCAGCGCCGCTGGGTCCTTCCGGAATTTGTCCAGCCAATCACCCACGGGCCAGGGCGATCCGCCATCCTGGCCCAGCAACAGCGTGGTGAGCCCCTGCGAGATTTGGCTCTCCGCCAACGGATCGGTTTCCAGGCCGCGATCCGAATGGTTGTGCGTATCAATAAAGCCCGGGGCGAGCACCATTCCCTTTCCATCCACCACTTCTTCACCGGGATCGGGCGCGAAGTCGCCCACGCGCGCGATCCGGTCGCCCAGCACGCGCACATTCGCGCGCAGCAGCGGCCCGCCCGAACCGTCCGCGACGTCCGCCCCCACAATCACAAAGGTCTTGGCCTGCTGCGCATGCATCCGGGCAGGCAGCAGCGCAACCGCAACCGCCGCCAGCAACGGAACCAGAAAAACGAACGAATGACGCCGGATCAACTGGTGGAAGAGTGTTCGCACGGAAGAGGGCCTCCCTGGGCAAATGCCTCGGAAAGATACCCGAGAGCAATGGCGCGCGCAATGTAGCACAGGTCGTAGACAGCCGGCGCAGGAAGGCCCATGCACTCACGAAAGGCCGCTCGGCTGCCTTGGAAGAAAGAGTTGGAGGGGTAAAACCAAACAGAGCTTGCGGGGAAGCAGTGCCTGAGTGAAGTCTCCTACAACGCCGCCATCGCCGCCGCTTCGTCGTCGTAAATGGCCAGAATCGTGTCCAACCGCACCATCTTCAGCGTCTGGCGGATCATCTTCGTCGGCGAAAAAATCACGAATTTACCGCCGCCCCGGCTCACGGAAGTAAACGACCGCACCATGGCGCCGATGCCCG
>DATFZR010000166.1:0-3117 GCA_035314265.1 Candidatus Acidiferrales bacterium | reverse complement strand
CCCTTCCGGTGCGTTTCTGGCTGGTAAGGCCATACGACACCTACTTCATCGTCTACGATCCTGAAACGACACCGCTCCTCGTCGTCAGGATACTGCACGTGGCGCGGGACATCCCGAACATCCTGCGATAGCCTGGACACGAACTCGGAGTGGTACTATTCGTGCCCAACCCACAGGTATGCCGACATCTCCAAGAATCACACGCATCGAAGTCTTCCAGGTGGACCTGCCGGTCCAGGAGGGCCGCTACACTTATTCCGGAGGCAACTACGTGGAGGTGTTCGACTCCACGATCGTTGCCGTGCACACCGATGCCGGCATCACCGGCTACGGTGAGACCTGCCCGCTGGGCCCCGTCTACCTGCCCGCATACGCAGAGGGCGCGCGCGCCGGCATCGCCAAAATCGCGCCCGCCCTGATCGGCGCCGATCCTACCGCCCTGGCCCTCATCAACGAGCGAATGGACACTGCGCTGCGCGGCCATCCCTACGCCAAGTCCGCGCTCGATGTGGCCTGCTGGGACATCCTCGGCAAACTCTCCGGCCAGCCCATCGTCACTCTGCTCGGCGGACGCCACGGCGATTCCTACCCGCTCTACCGCGCCATCTCGCAAGAGAGTCCCCAGGAGATGGCCAAGAAGGTCGCGCTCTATAGCTCCGAGGGCTACACAAAATTCCAGCTCAAAGTAGGCGGCGACCCGGATACGGATATGGCACGCATCCGCGAGGTGCGCAGCCTTCTCCAGAAGAGCCATGTGCTCGTGGCGGACGCGAACACCGGATGGACACAGCATCAGGCTCTGCGCGTGGCCGGCGCCGTGCGCGACCTGGACGTCTACATCGAACAGCCCTGCCCTACCTACGAGGAATGCCTCACCGTACGCCGCCACACGGACCGGCCCTTCATCCTGGACGAGATTATGGACAGCGTAGCCACCGTGGTGCGCGGCGCGGCCGACCATGCGATGGACGTGATCAACCTGAAGATCTCAAAGGTAGGGGGCCTGACCCGCGCGCGCGTGATCCGCGATCTGTGCGTCGCCCTGGGCATCGCGCTCACCATCGAAGACACCTGGGGCAGCGACATTGGCACGGCCGCGATCGCCCATCTGGCGCACAGCACGCCGCCGGCACTGCTCTTTTCCTCGACGGACTTCAACAGTTACGGCACCGTCAGCACCGCCGAGAACGCCCCGCAGCGCGCGAAGGGCCGCCTCGCGGCTCCCACTGCGCCCGGCCTGGGAGTTCAACCGCGCGCGGAGATCTTGCGGAAACCGGTGGCCTCCTTCCAATAGCCTGCGGGTAAAGATGGAAGTGGGGCTTAACGGCCGGCAGGGCCTCACGGCGCCAGCGGGCTGCTAACTAAGAAGTCCGGCTAAATCAAAAATGGCACCCGTCTGCCCCTGCTCGTCCCTGCTCTTTCCCTGGTCTTTCGAGTAACAAACCAGGCACTACGCTCCCGCAATCACCAATCACAAGTCACTCTCTTCCGGTTGACCCGCCCGCCCAATTCCTATAATGTTTTCGATTCATGGTCGCCTAACGCCCCTGCAAGTGTGCCTACTTGCAGGATTTTCGTTTACACGGAGGATGAATGGCCGCGGAGAGTTCGCTCTGGTTGATGAATCTCGGCTCGACGGCGCTGCCGCCGGTTAAAAACCTGGCCGGCGCGCTCGTCGGAGCCGCGGGACTCCCCGCGCTTGCCGCGCAGGACACCGGCGGCGAAGCCAACCTGCGACTGCCCGACCTCTCCCAGGTGAAGTTTCTCGGCGTGGACGGCCACACGCTTCTGCTGGGCGGCATCGTCTTCTGCGTCCTGGGCCTGATTTTCGGAATGATCATCTACACGCGCCTGAAGAACATGCCCGTGCACCGCTCCATGCGTGAGATTTCCGAGCTGATCTACGAGACCTGCAAAACCTACCTCTTCACCCAGGGAAGATTCCTGATGCTGCTGTGGGCCTTTATCGCCGTGGTTATCGTGCTCTACTTCGGCGTGCTGATGAAGTATGAAGCCCTCCGCGTGGGAATCATCCTCCTGTTCAGCGTGATCGGCATTGCGGGAAGCTACGGCGTGGCCTGGTTCGGCATCCGCGTGAACACCTTTGCCAATTCGCGCACTGCCTTCGCCGGCCTGCGCGGCAAGCCCTACCCCATCTACCACACGCCGCTTGAGGCCGGCATGAGCATCGGCATGATGCTGATCAGCGTCGAGCTGCTCATGATGCTGTTCATCCTGCTGTTCGTTCCGAGGGACTACGCCGGCCAGTGCTTCATCGGCTTCGCCATTGGCGAATCCCTCGGCGCCGCGGCCCTGCGCATCGCCGGCGGAATCTTCACCAAGATCGCAGACATCGGCTCCGACCTGATGAAAATCGTCTTCAAGATCAAAGAAGACGACGCGCGCAACCCCGGCGTAATCGCAGACTGCACCGGCGACAACGCGGGCGACTCCGTGGGCCCCAGCGCTGACGGCTTTGAGACCTACGGGGTGACGGGCGTCGCGCTGATCACCTTCATCCTGCTGGGCGTAAAGGACCCCGTGGTGCAAGTCCAGCTGCTCGTATGGATTTTCGTGATGCGCATCGTGATGCTGGTGGCCAGCGCCGTGGCCTACTTCGTCAACGACTTCATCGCCCGCAGCCGCTACGCCGGCGCCGACGAGATGAACTTCGAGGCCCCGCTCACCTCGCTGGTGTGGATCACCTCTTTCGTTTCCATCGGGTTCACCTACGTCGTTTCGTATTACATCATCCCCCTGCTGAACGGCGACCCCACGCAATGGTGGAAGCTGGCCAGCATCATTTCCTGCGGCACGCTGGCCGGCGCGCTGATTCCCGAACTGGTGAAGGCGTTCACCTCCACCGAATCGCGGCACGTGAAGGAAGTGGTGGCCTCCGCGCAGGAAGGCGGCGCGTCGCTGGGCATCCTCTCCGGATTCGTGGCCGGCAACTTTTCCGCGTACTACATCGGGCTCTCGATGGTCCTCTTGATGTCGGTGAGCTACCTGATCAGCCTGGAAGGGCTGAGCGGCCTGATGATCGCTGCGCCCGTGTTCGCCTTTGGTCTGGTGGCCTTCGGATTCCTGGGCATGGGTCCGGTAACGATCGCCGTGGAC
>DATFZR010000165.1:0-3501 GCA_035314265.1 Candidatus Acidiferrales bacterium | reverse complement strand
GGGAAGAATCGGGCGGGCAGTACCTGCAACTGGTGATCAGCGCGTCTTACGATCTGGTGGAGAAGTCGCGGCAGGAAATTGTGGACCTGTGCTGGCGCGAGGTGCAGGAAGCGCTGCCGGCGGCGCGCGAGGCGCGGCTGGTGAAATTCACCGTGGTGAAGGAAGTGGCCGCGACGTTTTCTCCAGCGCCGGGATGCGACCGGTTGCGTCCAGGGGCGCGCAGCCCAATTGCGAATTTGTATCTGGCCGGGGATTGGACGGCCACGGGCTGGCCTGCCACGATGGAAGGTGCGGTGCGCAGCGGGTATCTGGCTGCGGAGGCGGTGCTGGGGGGCGATGGGAAGGCACAGACGCTGCTCCGGGACGATCTGCCCGCCGAGGGACTATCGCGGCGATGGCCGGGGAAGCAGAGCGTGGTAAGGTAGTAGGGTGTGGCGAGCGCCCGGCCACCCTTGGCCGCTGTTCGTCCTCTGCAGTTGCTTGGTTTAGCCGCTCGAGCGATGCACGGGCCTTCCGTCGTCAGGGCAATCAGAAATGCCTGTGCTACTGGTAGAAAGACCCGCTGAAGTTGTTTTCAACAGAGGTGGTGCGGGGAGCTTCCACTCCTTGATTTTCGGGGTATTATGGATTTCCCCCCTCCGGAGGTGTGATGTCCGAACGAAAATATAAGCAGAGGGGCTACCAGGACACAGGAACTGGCAAGCCTGAGAAGAAAGAGCGGCCGCCCGCGCCAAGCGGGCCTCCGCGGCAGGAGCATATCGGGCCGCGGACCCCGCGCATGGTCGGGCGCGTGACGCGAGCCCGATGCGCGAACTGCGGCGCCGTCCTCCCGCCCGGCTTTGACCCCAGCGGTAAATGCCCCCGATGCCAGTATGAGTTGCACTCCTGCAAACAATGCCTGCACTTCGATACCGGGGCGCAATTTGAATGCACGGAGCCGATCACGGAGCGGGTTCCGCGGAAAGACGTGAGGAACGAGTGCACGTTTTTTGCCTTCCGGACGACGGTGGAGAAGGACACTTCGCCGGCGATGCCGGCGCCGAGCCCGGTGATCAGCAGCGGAGTGGGGCTCACCACGGATTCGGCCCGCAGGGCCTTCGATAACCTCTTCAAGAAGTAGAGGATTCCAAACACAATCTGGTTGCCGTGGGAAAGCGGCGCGAAGCTGCGCCTTTTGCAGTGGTGTGCCTTTACGGGCTGGAGCGGCGCGGGGAACTGGCGCCCAGCGGAAAGAGTGAGGCTTCGCGCGGTGGCTCGGAGGCGATTTCTTCCAGTTGGGGATAGTGCTGGCGGAGCGTCTCGGGAATCTTGACCTTCTGGCCGGATAGGATGCGGATCAACTGGAGGGCATTGACGATGGCTTTGCCCTGGTAGTGATTGTTGGTGATGACGAAGGTGTTCTTCGAGTGCTCGGCCACCTTTTCGGTGCGCTCGGCCCAGGGGTCGAGCTCCTCGGAATTGTAGAGGTAGTTGTAGCGTTCCTCGGGCGGGGAGGCGGGATCGTCGGTGAACCAGGTGTCGTAACGGCGGCCGTGCAGGCGCACGTAGCCGACGGGAGAGGTGCTGCGCGCGCTGGGGCGCATGGAACGTCCGATGAGGGGCTGGTCAATGTTGCAGAAGCCTGTGCCGTGCTGGTGCAGGAAGGCGTAGAACTCGCGGACGTTCCAGGTGGAGTGGCGCATTTCGACCACCAATGGATAGTCGCGGAAGAGGGTGAGGAGTTTCTCGAGATGCGCGAGGTTTTCCGGGGTGTTGTGGAAGGAGAAGGGGAATTGGAGGAGGACGGCGCCCAGGCGGCCCGCGTCGCGGAGCACGTCGAATCCGGGGCGAGCCTCGGCCACGTCTGCGGCGGCCAGGCTGCCTTCGTGCGTGAAGCGCTGCCAGAGCTTCGCGGTGAAAAGGAAGGCAGGATTGGCCGCGACACGATCGAGCCACTGGCGGCACATCTCGGGGCGCAGCGGATTGTAGAAGGAAGTGTTGATTTCGATGGTGTCGAAGAATTGGGCGAGATATTCCGCCTCGTGGAAGCCGCGCGGGCGGCTGCGCGGGTAGACGATCCCTTTCCAGTCGGGGTAGGACCAGCCGGCGGGGCCGACCAGGACGCGGCCGCGGGACGAGGCGCCGCGGGTTTTGGGCGTGTCTGCGGGATCCATGGGGGCTGATTGCAGGCTACGGCGGGGGTGGAGGTGGTGTCAATGCGATGGGCGGCAGGAAGCGCGGCATAAGGAGTACGGCCAGGAATGGCTGTGCCGCTCGATTGCTTTCGGCGTCGGGCGGTGCTAGCCTGAAATTGCTGATGAGTGCGATTGGCATTCGCGGCTTCCTCCTTGGTTTTGACCTTCCGGTCGGGGTACACCCATGAAAATCAGCGTAAGTTATAGGGGCCTGGAAAACCACAACGGCTTCGAGAAGCTGGTTGGGCAGTATTGCGGCAAGATGGAGAAGCTGCTCACGGCCTACAACCCGGATCTGGTGCAGTGCCACGCCGCCATCGAATATCATCCTAAGAAAGGCGAGTACGCGCTCTCGTTGAACCTGGTGCTTCCCACGGGCACGCTGCACGCGCTGAATACGGCAAAGGCGGCGCATTCGACCGTACGGGTGGCCTTTGCCGAGGTGCAGCGGCAACTGAAGAAGCACAAAGAAAAGCTGCGCCACGACTACGAGTGGAAGCGCAAGCGCGACCGCGACCGCGGCGAGGCTTTGAGCGAGGCGTAGGAGCAGGCGAGCCCCAGGGCCGCCCGGCCGGCGGCCACAGTGTTTTGCCAGGGCGCCTGAGCAGCCGATTGCGGGCAACGAAAGGCCGCCGGTTCGCGTCTGAAACGTCAATGAATCTACGGGGATGGTGGGGATTCGTGCGTCCAAAGCACAACTGCGGTTTGAAGAGAGGGCTTTCTCCGTCCGGCGGAATCGCCGGGGCGCTGCTGCTCGTATGCCTATCTGCCTGGGCCTGGGGTATGGGATCGCGGCTGTGGGCGCTGCCGGCGCCGCAGGCGAGCGGGCCGGCGACACCCCCCGCCACGCAGACGAAACCCGTGCAGCCGGTTCGGGTGACTACGCGGATGATCGAAGTGAGCGTGGTGGTGAGCGACGGAAAAGGCGCTACCGTTTCCGGGCTCGGCCAGGACGACTTCAGCCTGATGGAAGACGGGCACGCGCAGAAAATCCAGTTCTTCAGCGTGGTGAGGAATGTGGCGCACGGTCCGGCCATCGCGCCTCCCCCGCGCAACACGTTTTCGAACCGCTACGAACGCCAGCCAGACAGCCCCGCGAATGTGACGGTGATCCTGTTCGACGAGCTGAATACGGATTCGGCCAGCCAGTATCGGGCCCGGGAGCAGTTGGCGAAGTTCCTGCAGGGATTGCAGCCAACGGACCGCGTGGGCATCTACGTGCTAGGCCGAAGCCTGCGCGTGCTTCAAGACATTACGGACGACCCGGGAACGCTGATCGCCACGCTGAAGAAACTGGGAGTGCAGGCCACGCCGCAGCTCACGGACT
>DATFZR010000164.1:0-13003 GCA_035314265.1 Candidatus Acidiferrales bacterium | reverse complement strand
ACAACGGCGGTTACGATGACATGGTGCTGGCCAAGACGGCCATCCGCTCGCGCATCGAAAACGAGAACGCCCAGCGCGAGAAGAAAATCGCGCAATTGAACGAATTCATCGCCCGCTTCTCGGCTGGTACGCGCTCGGCGCAAGCCACCTCCCGGCGCAAGGAAGTGGAGCGCTTGCAGACCTCAGACCTGGCCAGATCGAACATTCAACGGCCCTACATCCGTTTCGATATGAAGCGGCCTTCCGGGCGCCATCCGCTGGAATTCAAGAAGCTCTCCAAGTCCTACGACGACTTGAAGGTGATCCAGCCGTTCACGGCCAGCGTGCAGCGGGGAGAAAAGATCGCGCTGATGGGCCGCAACGGCGCGGGCAAGACCACGCTGCTGAAGGCGCTGATCCGCAACGCCACGGGCTACCTGGACGATTCCGAGCGCCAGTTCGTCCACACCGGCGGTTCGGTGACGTGGGGACATGAAGTGGCCGTGGGCTACTTCGCGCAAGACCACACCGATTCCATCACCAAGGGCACGACGGTGATCGATTGGCTGCACCAGTTCGATCCCATGGCGTCGCAGGGCGAGTTGCGCGGCCTGCTGGGCCAGATGCTGTTCAGCGGCGACGACGCGCTCAAGCAGACGCAGGCGCTATCCGGCGGCGAGTCTGCACGGCTGATTTTCTGCAAGCTGATGCTCCAGAAGCCGAACTTCCTGGTGCTCGACGAACCTACGAACCACCTTGACCTGGAAGCGATTCTTGCGCTGAATATCGCGCTGCAGAAGTATGAAGGCACGGTGCTGCTGGTAACGCACGACCATGACGTAATTGACGAGGTAGCGACGCGAATCTGGCACTTTGAAGGCGGGAAAGTAGACGATTTCCAGGACAATTACGAGGCTTTTCAGGCCGCCAATCAAGTTAACATAAGATAGAAACGGGCCCGGCGAACGGCCCTCCGGCACCCTCTTTACTCCACGATTTCGAACCGAAAATCCTCAATTACCAGGTTGGCCAGGACGTCGCGGCTGATGCGCTCCACCTGCTTCTGCGCCTCTTCGCGCGTTGTCCCGTTGAGGTCGAGCACGAAGAATTTGCCCTGGCGCACGTCGCGCACGGCGGCGAAGCCCAGCGAGGCCAGGGCGTGCTGGATGGTTTTCCCCTGCGGGTCGAGCACGGTTTGTTTCGGCATCACCCAGACGTGGGCTTTCATTTTTTCGCTCCCGCTTCAGTATACCAGTCCCTGCACGCGCAGCAGTTCGCGGAAGCGCGCCAGCAGGGCGTCGCGCTCGGGCTCCGGCAGGAACGCGGCTTCGAAGCTCGCCTGGGCAATGCTCGCGAGCTCGCTGATGCGCAGCCCGGCCGCGGCGCCCGCCTCGTACTCGCGAATCAGATTTGTCTGGAACATCGCCGGGTCGTCCGTGGAGAGCGTTACGAGCACTCCTGCGCGGAACAGTTCGGCTACCGGATGCTCGGAGAGTTTCGCCGGGCCTGCCGCGGGCCGGCCTGTGAGTTTGCTCAGCGCGCCCGTGCGCAGATTGCTCGTGGGGCAAACCTCCAGCGGCACCCGGCGCTCGGCGAGAAACTCCACGACGGCAGGGTCCTGGATCGCCGCGATCCCGTGCCCAACGCGCTCCGCGCCGAGGATCTCCACGACGCGCCGGACCTCGTCCGCCCCGCCCACTTCGCCGGCGTGCACCAGCGCGTGCAGCCCGTGGGAGCGCGCAAAGTCGTAGGCGCTGCGAAATTTCTCGGCGGGAACGGCCAGTTCATCCCCGCCCATTCCGAAGGCCACCACACCCTCGCGGCGATGCCCAACCGCGAGCCAGGCCACCTCCATGGCCTGCTCCACGCCGAACTGCCGGGCGGCGTCGAACACCCACTGGAGCCGCAGCGCGCTACCCGCCGCTTTTTCAGCCGCGGCGCGCAGCGCTGAGAAATTCGCCGCCACGTCCTGCTTCCGCAGCAGCATCACGCCGACTGACAGCGTGATCTCCGCATAGACCACGTTCTGGCTGCGCAGTTTGGCCACCAGGCGCTCCGCGATCAGCGCGTAGTCCCGCGGCTCGCGCAGCAATGTGGTCACCCATTTGAACGCTTCCAGGAAGCCGGGGAAATCCGCGTAGCTATACCGTGCGACCACTTCCTCCAGCGCGAGCCGCTGCCCGTACCGTTCCGCCAGCGCCACAGCCGTTTCCGGTTCGATGGAGCCTTCCAGGTGCAGGTGCAATTCGGCTTTGGGCCAGGCGCGGATGGTGTCGGCAGGTGAAGTGGGGGGTGTCACGCGTGCGATCAGCGCGGCGGCGGCTGTGGTTTGCCCGCGTTGGTCCACGCGGTCAGCCAGTAGGATCCGATTTCCGTGGACGCCTCAGAAAGCTGGCGGATTACGATGGCTCCGGCCGAGTTGTAGAAATGGTCGTAATAATCGTCGGTGTAGTCGGGCAGGTCGCCGCGGGCGCGGCGATCCGCCAGCAGGATGGCTTGGATCCAGGAGTGCGACGTGAGGCAATCCTCGAAGGCCCGGTCCGTGGGATCGGGGATGAAGAACGCATCATTGGGCCGCACGTAAATAAACAGCGCGAAGCGATCCACCAGGTTCGAGTCGAAACGCACGTCCACGCCCGTTTGGCCGGAGAGATGGCCGTCGAAATTATCCGTGGTGCTGAACGGGTCGTGCGCCTCGCCCACGTAGAAGGCCAGCAGCGCGGCGTCGGAGCGCGCGGCGTTCCAATCGCCCACTTTCATGTCGTTGGTCAGGCGCTCGCTGTAGAGGCCGATCTGCCACGGAAGCAGGCCATTGGCGTCCAGCGCAGGCTTGGTGAATTTCTTCAGCGCGGCTTTGTAGTCGCGCGGCAGGGCTTCATAGGGGAAGCGTCCGTATTTCTCGAGCTCGATGCGTTGGAAGCGGATTTCCGCGGCATTCTTCGCCAGCGCGTTCAGCGGGTCTGTGACGTGCTGGGAGAGGTAGGGGCGATTGGCCTCAAACCACGAGCGCAGATCGGGCGGCAGGGTATCAATCGCTTTGTTCACTTCCAGGCGGTGCGCGTTTGGTCCCCAGGCGCACAGCGGCGTGGCTACGAGCGCCAGGAGCAGGGCCGCACCGGCTGCCCCGCAGGCCCTTTGCGCTGCGCGCCCGAGCATCAGGAGTCCTTTCTGAGGTTCCTCACGCCGATAAACACAAACGGCGCGCCCAGCGCCAGAAGAACCACGGCTTCGGAGATGTGCGCCGTGTCGGCCTCCAGGCCGCCGCGCGCGATGGCCGCAACCACAATCAGCCCGAGCAGCAGCAGGAATCCGGCGAGGCCGATCAAAGCGCGGTCCGCCTTGGCCAGCCCGCGCAGCCGGTCCGCGGGCGCCAGCTCCGCGCCGCTCGTGCTCCTGCGCGCGCCATAGGAGAGATACAGCAGCATACCGATGATCAGCCACACGACGAACCGGATCCAGTTCTCGACCGGCAGGCCCATCATCAGCACCAGGCAGCAAAGCACAGACCCCGGCGCCACAAACCACACCAGAGGCACGCGGAACGCCCGCTGGCGTTCTCCCTGCTTCACGCGCAGCACCAGCACCGCCAGCGACACCAGCACGAACGCGAACAGCGTGCCGATGTTTGAAAGGTCGGCCAGCGTCCCGATGTCGAAAATCCCCGCGGGAATCCCCACAAAGAATCCCGCTACCCAGGTGGCCACGTGCGGCGTGCGAAAGCGCGGGTGCACGGAGCAGAACATGTCGGGCAGCAGCTTGTCGCGCGACATGGCAAACCACACACGGGCCTGGCCGAGCTGGAAAACCAGCAGCGACGAAATCATTCCGGTGAGCGCGCCGATGGTCACCCAGCGGCGCAGCCTTTCGAGGCCGATGTTGTGCAGCGCGGTGGCCACCGGAGCGGCGTCGCCGCGGAAGATCTGGTAGGGCTGGATGCCTGTGAGAACCAGCGCCACGGACACGTAGAGGACGGTGCAGACCAGCAGCGAGAGCAGGATTCCCAACGGCAGGTCGCGCTTCGGGTTTTTGCACTCCTCCGCGGCCGTGGAGACCGAATCGAAGCCGATATACGTGAAGAAAACGATGGCCCCGCCCGTCATCACGCCCTGCCAGCCGCTGGGCATGAAGGGATGCCAGTTGATCGGGTGGATGTATTTTGAGGCGACGAACACAAACAGCAGAATGGCGGTGAGCTTTACGCCTACCATGACGGTATTCGCGCCCGCCGCCTCTTTGATCCCGCGCACGAGCAGCACCGTGAGCACCATCACGATCACAAACCCGACCAGGTTGAAGTGCAGCGTCCAGCCGCCGTCAGGCGTGTACGCGGGCGTGCCTAACTCGATGGGGATGTTCAGCCCGAATCCGGCGAACAGATCTTTGATATACGCGGAAAAGCCCACGGCGACGGCCATGTTCGATACCGCGTATTCCAGGATGAGGTCCCAGCCGATGATCCAGGCCACCAGTTCGCCGAGAGTCGCGTAGGAGTAGGTGTACGCGCTGCCCGCGATCGGGATCATGGAGGCGAGTTCGGCGTAGCACAGGCCGGCCAGCCCGCAGGCCACGGCCACCAGGAAGAACGAGAGTGCAATGGCCGGGCCAGCGCCTGGGCGACCCGTCATCACCTGATGCCCGCCGTGCATCAGCACGGCCAGCAGCGGGGTTTTCAGCAGGGAAGCCTCTTCGCCGGCCTCGCCAGCCGCCGCCGTTCCGGTGAGGACGAAAATGCCGGTGCCGATGATCGCGCCGATGCCCAGGGCCGTGAGGCTAAGCACGCCCAGCGTTTTTCGCAGCCTGCGTTCAGGCTCTTCCGCGTCGGCCAGCAGCTTGTCTATGCTTTTCTTGCGGAAGAATTGAGATTCCACGCCGCCCCCGTAGCAAGGATTGGCCACTCTACCTTGGAGGAGAGTGCGGAAGCAAGAATCGTCGCGGGATTACACCCTCTCCAGATTGGCGTAGCGTTCCACCAGCTTTTTCGTGCCGTGGTCGAGGAAGCTCACCGTCAGGCGCCGCTCGTCGTCTTCGCCTTCGACGGCAATGATCGTCCCCACGCCGTACGATTTGTGCCGCACGCGTATGCCCAGCAGAGGATGGCTGGGGCCGGATGGCTTGCGGTCGCCCGCGGCCGGCCGGGGCTCGCGGCGCGGGGCGGCGCTGCCGCGTGATGCCCCCGCTCTGGAGCCGCTTTCGCCGCGCATCGGATAGCGCCGCAACAGCTTGCGTTCTTCCGTCTCCGCATCGGGCACGTAGCGGCGTTCTTCGCCGGCGCGGGCCAGCGAGCCGGACACCGCTTCGATCAGGTGTTCGGGAATCTCAAACAGGAAGCGCGAGGGCCGCGGCTCGCCCACCTCGTCATTCCAATAGCCAGGGCGATACACCGCGCGCGTCAGCGTCAGCGTATCCTTCGCGCGGGTCATGCCCACGTAGCAAAGCCGCCGCTCCTCTTCGATATCCGCCGGACTGCGCAGCGAGCGCACGTGCGGGAAGAGTCCTTCTTCCATGCCGGCCAGGAATACGTGGTCGAACTCCAGCCCCTTCGCGCTGTGCACCGTCATCAGCGTGACGCGCGCGCGTTCGTCGAACGTGTCGGCGTCGCTCACCAGCGCCGCGCGATCCAGGAACTGCTCGAGTGACTCGTCTGCCTCTTCCGCTTCTTCGAGGGCGGTCACCAGTTCCTGGAGGTTTTCGCTGCGCTCCTGGGATTCGCTGGTGTTCTGCTGCTGGAGGTAGTCGAGGTATCCGGTGCGCTGCAGCACTTCTCCCAGGAAGGCCGCCGAGGCGGGCGGTTTATCGGTCGCAGAGCCCGCCTTCCCGCGCGCCGCAGCCCCAGTTGCGGCCACGGGCGCCCGGTCCCGCGCTCCCACTGGCGTTTCGATTTCCGCGCCCTGCCCCGGTTCCTCGCCGCGCGCCGCCACCAGCGCAAACTCCGCGCCCAGCGCCTCCACGAGCGCGCGAAACTCGCGCAGCGGCGCGAGCGCGCGGCCCGCGGCAGCCTCCAGCGCCATGCCAATCGCGGCCCAAATCGAACAGGACTTCTCGCGCGCCGCCGCCCGCAGCGATTCCAGAGTGGTTTTGCCGATTCCCCGCGGCGGCACGTTCAGGATGCGCAGCAGCGCCACGTCGTCGTCCGGGTTGCGCGCCACGCGCAGGTAGGCCAGCGCGTCTTTCACTTCCGCGCGCCTGTAGAAGCTGAATCCGCCCAGCAGCCGGTAGGCAATGCTGCGTCTGCGCAGCGCCTCTTCAAACGAACGCGAAACCGCGTTCGTACGGTAGAAGACGGCCAGGTGCGTCGCGCCATCCTCCTGCATCAGCCGGGCGATTTCTTCCGTGATCCATTCCGCTTCGCCGGCGGCGTCGCGCGCCTCGTAGAAGCGCAGGGGAACGCCCGCGCCGCGCGTGGCCTCCAGCGTCTTCCCGATGCGCATCTGGTTGTGCGCCACCACGGCGCCGGCCGCGTCCAGGATGGTCTGCATCGAGCGGTAGTTCTTCTCCAGCCGGACGATCCGCGCGCCGGGAAAATCCTGTTCGAACCGCAGGATGTGGCGCACGTCGGCGCCTCGCCAGCTATAGATGGACTGGTCTTCGTCGCCCACCACGCACAGGTTGCCATTGGCGCCGGCCAGCAGCCGCAGAATGTCGTACTGCATGCGATTCGTATCCTGATATTCGTCCACGTGCAGGTAGCGGAAGCGTCCGCTCCACAGGGCGCGAGCTTCGGCGTGGTCGCGCAGCACCTCGCGGGCGCGCAGAAGCAGATCGTCAAAATCAACGGCGTGCGCCGCGCGCAGCAAATCCTCGTAGCGCGCGTAAGTCTGCGCGAATGCACGGTCGCGCGCGTCCCGCGCCTCTTTCTCCGCATCGCCGGGCGAGACGCCGATGTTTTTGGCGCCGCTGATGCGGTCGAGCGCCGCGCGTGGCGTGAGCGCCTTTTCGTCGTGGCCCAGTTGCGCGATGGCCTGCTTCACCGCGGCCTGCTGGTCCTCTTCGTCGAAAATCGTGAAGTTACGCGGCAGGCCCACCAGCGGAGCCTCGCGCCGCAACAGGCGCGCGCAGAAGGCGTGGAACGTTGCGATCCACACGTCTGCCGCTACCTGCCCCGACCCGGCCAGCAGGCGCCCCGCGCGGTCGCGCATTTGCTCTGCCGCTTTGTTCGTGAACGTGACGGCCAGCAGCGCCCCGGGCGCAACGCCCTGTTCGATCAGGTAGGCGAGCCGGTGCGTGATCACCCGGGTCTTTCCGCTTCCGGCGCCCGCCAGCACCAGCAGCGCGCCGTCCGTGGTGGTTACAGCTTCGCGTTGCTGCTCATTCAGTTTTTCGAGTAAATCCACTGGAGTGTTTTCCGTCCCGTCGTGTGGCGAAGATGTGGAGCGATGAATTGTAGACGAGCATTCCAAACGCGGCAAACCGGCCGGCGCGTTACCGTTCCATGCGAACCGCTATCCGGCCGCGTTCCAAAGTGTTTGGCGGGAGGCCTTGCAGAAAACTCAGCGAACCGCGGGCGCCAGGTCCACCTCAAAGAAGAACAGCTTCTCCCCAGAGGCGACCACGCGAACATCCGGCACAACGAGCGTTGCGTTCCGCACCCACTCGAAATGCCGGTCCACGTCGAAGAACACAAAACCGTGCACCGTGCTGTGCGGGCCGATCATGTCTCCCGGCAGCATCTGGCCGCGCAGCGACTCCTCCATCTTCGCGACGTCCTTGCTTTTCCCGGAGGTTTTGCCCATGCCCGGCAGCGGCCCGCGCCTCTGCTTCGGATTTGGTCCGTCCGGCAAGACGATCTGGAAGGCGGCGTCCTCCGCTGTGAGCGGCTCGATTCGCTGGCGCGATTGGCCGGGCGCCGCGACTTTCAGCTCGAACGTGTCGAGGTTCACCTGCATCGGCCCGTCCGTGTCGTTCCGCAAATACACGTCGAGCGCCAGGATCCCCACGCCGTAAGGATGCTTTTTGCCAAAGATTTGCTGCGAACGGTCGCTCGTAAGAACCGGGTCCGCCGCGATCAGCAGGCCCTGGTGCAGGTCGCGGGCGGCCAGGGCGCCCGCGGCGTCAGGACTCTTCGCCGGCTGCTGCCGGCCGTGGAGCATCGCGGGCAGGCACATCGCGGCCACGGAGACCGCGGCGAGCGCGGCGCCCCGGCGCCATCGTCTGGGTTTCGCCGGCTGGCTATGTTTGACTGATTGGGTCATTTTCGATCTGGGTGCGAAGGCTATTCCCGCTGCGCAGCCCCCGCCCGCTATAATAACCAATTGTGCGCCCGCCGGTGTGGGGGGAAGGAAATCCGGCTGCGCTCCTGCACATGTATTTTCTCTACACAGTTCTGACGGCGTTGGGCGCGCTGCTGTTGCTTCCCTATTTTGCGTTCCTGCGCTGGCGCCGCGGAAGGTATTTCCACGGCATGGCGGAACGCATGGGGTTTCTGCCCGCGGAGGTGCGTTCCCCCGCGGCGGCCCAGGACGGAGCCATCTGGATTCATGCCGTTTCTGTGGGCGAGGTGCTGGCTGCCACGGCCCTGGCCCGCCGCCTGCGCCAGAGCTATCCCGGACGCCGCCTGGTCGTTTCCACCACTACTCCCGCGGGGCAGGCGTTGGCCCGCGAGCGGCTCCTGCCGTCCGCCGTGGCCGATTCCGTTTTCTATTTTCCGTTCGACTGGCCGTCTCCCGTGCGGCGCGCGTTTCGCGCCGTGCGGCCGGCGCTGGTGGTGATCGTCGAAACCGAGATTTGGCCCAATTTTCTCCGCCACGCGCGCCGTAGGGGAGTTCCCGTGCTGTTCGTCAACGGGCGATTCTCGGCGCGTTCGTATGCGGGCTACCTCCGCTGGCATTGGCTGATCGGCGGATTCTTCCAGCGCGTATTGGGCAACGCGCGGCTGTTTCTGATGCAGAGCGAAGCGGACGCGGAACGCGTCCGCTCGCTCGGCGCCGCCCGCGTGGAAGTGACCGGCAATATGAAGTACGACGTGTCTCCTCCGTCGCCGGGCCCGCTGGTCGCCTGGCTGGAGCAGGCAGAGGCTCAGCGCAGCCCCATTCTGGTGGCCGGCAGCGTCCTCGCGGGCGAAGAAGAACCGGTCCTCGAGGCATTCGCCGCCGTCCAGCAGAGATTCCCCGGCGCGCTGCTGGTGCTCGCACCACGAAAAACGGACCGGTTCGAGGCTGCCGCTGAAATCATCGCGCGGCGCGGCGTGGGCGGTGTTCGCCGAAGCGAAGCCGATCTCGCTCAGCCATTTCCCGCCAGCGCTGGCGTGCTCCTGCTCGATAGCGTTGGCGAACTCGCCGCCGTCTACCAGGCGGCCACGGCCGTGTTCGTGGGTGGCTCCCTGATCCCGGCCGGTGGGCACAACATTCTGGAACCCGCTGTTTTCGGCAACGTGCCGGTTTTCGGCCCGCACATGGAGAATTTCCGCGACATGGCCGCGGAATTTCGCAACGCGAGCGCCGCCATCGAAGTGACGAGCGGCGCGGATCTGGGCCGCTGCTGGATCGAGTTGCTGGAAGACGAGCCGCGCCGTGAGGCCCTGGGCCAGGCCGCACGGCAACTGGTGGAGCGGAACCGCGGCGCCACCGAACGCACCATGGAGCGCCTGGCCGGCGCGCTCGAGGAATCGCGCCCGCGGCGCGAGCGCTCCTGGCCCCGGCTGCGCAGGGCCCTGCGGCCGCTCTCGCCCCTCTACGGTCTGGCCGCGTGGCTGCGTGCCTACGGGTATCGCGCCGGCCTGCTGCACTCCCGCCGCCTGCCCGCCACGGTGATCAGCGTGGGCAATCTCACCGTTGGCGGCACGGGCAAAACGCCGTTTGTAGCCTGGCTCGCAGACCGCCTGGAGCGTGAAGGCCGCAGCGTAGGCATCCTCACGCGCGGCTATCGCGGATTGGGCCGCGGTTCCGCGGCCCAATCCGGGGCTGCTGCGACCCGCTCCGCCTCCGGCGCAGCGGATGAGCCGGAACTGCTTCGCGCGCGCTTTGATGGCCGCGTGCCCGTTGCCGTGGACCCGAATCGCTACGCAGGCGCCCAGCCCCTGCTGGCTCGCGGCGTCCAATGGTTTGTGCTCGACGACGGCTTCCAGCACCTGAAGCTCGAGCGCGACGTAAACGTCGCGCTCGTAGACGCCACGGACCCCTTCGGCGGCGGCCTGCTGCCCGCAGGCCGCGCCCGCGAGCCGCGTTCCGCGCTCCGCCGTGCAGACATCGTGGTGATCACGCGCGCCGTCCGTGCCCCCGGCCTCGAAGCGGCGCTCCGCCGCTATACTGCGGCGCCGTTTTTCTACGCGGCCACAGTGTGGAACGAATTGGTGCCCCTGAGCGCCACGAACAGCACGGCAGGTCAGCAGCCGCACGCTGCCGAAATCGACGCGTCTTCAGCCTCCGCCAACGGACGCCCGCGCTACTTCGCGTTTTGCGCCATCGGCAATCCGGATGCGTTCTTCTCCGATTTGCGGCACTGGTCTCGCCAGTTGGGCGGCACGATCGCCGGCGAAATGGCGTTTCGCGACCACCATCGCTATTCCGCCGAGGATCTCCTGGCCGTCGAGCGCGCCGCACGTGCCTCCGGCGCCACCGCGCTGGTCTGCACGGAGAAAGACACGCGCAATCTGCCATCGCCGCTCTCGACGGACCTTCCTCTATTCTCCTGCCGCATCCGTCTCGTACCTGCGGACGAGGATGCGGTCTATCGCGCGATCCTGCAGGTTGCTGAGCGGCGGCGCGGAGCGCAGGCGTGAAGCTGCTCGTCCGCGCAACGAATTGGGTGGGCGACGCCATCCTGTGCATCCCCGCGCTCGCCGCCCTGCGTGCGCGCTGGCCGGAGGCGGAGATCGCCGTGCTGGCGCGCCCCTGGGTGGCCGATCTCTACCGCGATCAGGGTCTGGTAGACCGGCTGATTCCCTTCGATCATCGCGGACGGCATCGCGGCGCGTTTGGCGTGGAACGCCTGGCCGGCGAGCTTCGCGCCGAGCGCTTCGATTCCGCCGTCCTCTTCCAGAACGCGTTTGAAGCCGCATGGATCGCCTGGCGGGCCCGCATTCCCGAGCGCATCGGCTACGCGCGCGACGCGCGCGGCCCGCTGCTGACGAAATCCGTTCCCGTCCCTCTGCCCGGCGAGATTCCCGTCCACGAGGCGAACTATTACCTGGAACTCCTGCGGCGTGCCGGCTGGCTCGCGGCCCTGCCCGAAGTGGCGCCCGTCGAACTCCGCGTGCCGGCCGCTGCGCTCGAGCGTGCCGAGAAATTCCTGCGCGATGCCGGCAGTCCCGCGGAATCGTTCCGCGTAGCCTTTGGCCCCGGCGCCGCCTACGGCACGGCAAAATGCTGGCCCGCGAACCGCTATGCAGACCTTGCCCGCCGCCTGGTGGCTGGCTACGGCGCCACGGTATTGCTGTTTGGCGCGGCCTCGGAAGCTGCCGTTGCCGCCGAGGTGGAGATGGGCGCAGGCCGCGGGGTTATCAATCTGATTGGCCGCAGCGCCATTGGCGACCTGCCCGCCCTGCTCGCCCGCTGCCATCTGTTCGTCGGCAACGATTCCGGCGCCATGCACGTGGCCGCCGCCGTGGGACTGCCCGCTGTTGCCGTCTTCGGCCCCACGGATCCCCAGGGCACCAGCCCCCTCACCCCCCAGCTTTCCATCGTGCAGCGAAGGGTGGCCTGTAGCCCCTGTTTTCTGCGACACTGTCCTATTGACCATCGCTGCATGAAGCTCGTTGATTTGGACATGGTGCTCGATGCCGCGCGGAAATGGCTGGTGCCGCGCGTGGCTGGGAAGGAATAGGACACTCGTGGCTGACCGCAACCCGCGCCGCGCGGTTTTTCTGGACCGCGACGGCACACTCTGCGAAGAAGTGGGCTACCTGAATCACATCAGCCGCCTGCACATTTTTCCGTCTGCCGCCGGGGCCGTGCGGCGCCTGAACGCCGCGGGCTTTCCCGTGATTGTGGTGACCAACCAATCCGGGGTTGCGCGCGGCATTTTTCCGGAATCGCTGATCGCCCAGGTGCACGAACGCATCCAGCACGATTTGGCCGTCTCCGGGGCGCGGATTGACGGTTTCTACTTCTGTCCGCACCGCCGCGAAGACGCCTGCAAATGCAGAAAGCCGCTCACCGGCCTTCTCGAACGCGCCGCCCACGCCCACGCGCTCGAACTCCGCGGCTCCTGGTTCGTCGGCGACCGCGGAGCGGATATCGAGCTGGCGCACAACGCCGGGGGCCGCGGCGTGCTCGTGCTCACCGGCTACGGCCGGGGTGAGCAGCAATTCCATATGCCCAAATGGCCCCACCAGCCGGAGTTCGTCGCGGAAGACCTCGCCGCAGCGGTGGCTCAAATCCTCCAACGAGAAGCGGCGGGAGCCCCCCGGAAGCACCGCAGCGGCCCGCATGCGGTGCCCAACGAGGGCAAGCCGCGAGCGAAGCAGTGAGCGCTAATCCATGAGCGCCGATCTCGTTCGCCTGATCGAGTTGGCCGAGTCCTTTCCGCGCCAACGCATCCTGGTGCTGGCCGATCTGGTGGCCGATGAATTCGTCAGCGGCGAAATCACGCGTGTTTCCCGCGAGGCGCCGGTGTTGATTCTGCGCCGCTCGGAGACGCGGCTGGTGCCCGGCGGCGGCGCCAACGCGGCCAACAATCTGGCCGACCTCGGCGCGCAGGTGGACCTGGTAGGCGCTGTGGGCGACGACGCGCCGGGCCACGCGCTCGTGGAATACTTCCGGCGGAAAAATCTGCCGGTTGCCGGTATCCGCATCGCACGCGGCTGGACCACGCCCACGAAGACGCGTTTTCTGGCCGGATTCTCCCACACCGCCCACCAGCAGGTGCTCCGCGTGGACCGCGAGCCGCGCGTACCGTTTCCGCCTGCCGTTCGCGAGCGGCTGGGCCGCCGCGCGCGGCAGTTCGCGGCGCGCGCCGGCGCTGTGCTGGTGAGCGACTACGGATATGGAGCGGTTGCGCCCGCCCTGGTGCGCCGCCTGCACCTGGATGGAAAGAAGGCGGTGACGCTCGACTCCCGCCATGCCCTGCTCGACTATCGCGGGGCGCGGAT
>DATFZR010000163.1:0-7681 GCA_035314265.1 Candidatus Acidiferrales bacterium | reverse complement strand
GCGACATCAACTTCGCCAATCCATTCCGGCTCGACCCCATCTTCGATCTCGAGGCCGTCACCACCGTCCAGCAGTACGACGTCTCCATCCAGCTCTCCGGACCCGGCAGCCGTCTCCAGCTCAGCTATCGCTCTGACCCGCCCCTGCCGCCCACCGACGTGATTTCCCTCCTCGCTCTCGGCCGCGCCAGCGAAGCCACGGACCTGCGCAGCGGCTCCTCCACCGGAGCGCTCGGCGACCCCGGCGCGCAGGCCTTGCTCTCCGAGGCCGTCTCCGCCCAGGTCGGCGGACGCATCGAAAGGCTGTTCGGCGTCAGCCGCTTCAGCGTGGGCCCCGGCCTCCCCAGCACCACCGCCTCGCAGACCACCACCGCACGCGTCACGGTGCAGCAGCGCGTGTCTCACGACCTCACCATCACCTACATCACCGATGTCACTTCCAGCCAGCGTCAGGTGATTCAAGTCGAGTACAACATCAGCCGCAAGCTCACCCTCCGCGCCCTCCGCGATGAAAACGACACCTTCGGTGTCGACTTCATCCTTCGCAAATATTTCAAGTAGCGCCGGCCTTTTCACTTCGTCTCCGGCTGCTCCGTTACTGGCTGTTTCGTTCTTCGCTTTCCGTTTCCGGATTCTTAATTGCTCCTATTTTTTTAACGGCATCTTCAGCGAAGTCGCTGTTTTTAGATTCGTTGTCACCGCCTTCCCTTGCGCGATCATGTGCTCGTTGATCAGTTCCGCCGTAAACCGGCTGACGGTGTCGGGGTCCGTGATGATGGACTGCGTGTTGTTCTGCGCCTTGAAACCCGCGCCCCCCGGTTTGCCGGCAATCACAAACTCACCCTCTCCTGATATTGACCAGTTCGTTGAGCCCTCGCCCGCAACCTTGCCGTCCGCAACAAATCCCTTCGTGTGGCTGATCTGGTGCGTCTGGGACTCGCCGATCACAAAGTGCGTATTGAACGCCGCGAGGCCTTTCGCCTGATCGGCGGCGACCAGCGCGTTCTCGGTTTTGCCGCCCGCCTGGCTCTTGTCCAGCGTAACCAGCATGGTCACGTTGGGATCCATCGCCTTTGTCATCAGGATGTCGTTCAGTTCCGGATCGTCGTAGCCGAACATGTTCAGGTAGAGCGACACGCTCACCCGCGAAAGCACGTACTTCAGAATGTTGTGCACGTCGTCTCTCCCCACGTAGAACAGGTGTACGTCGGCGCTGGCGTTATTCGAAAACGCCTTCTCCAGCGTGAACTGCTCCAGGTCGCGCAAGGTAAACTTCTCGAGGCTTTGCGTCGGATCTCCCAGGGCGTTGCTTGCGCTTCTTTTCGTCGTAGTCATTTTCTTGGACTCCTTGACCCGCTCTTGAAGGGCGGGCTCGATGTCGGGCCTGAGCTGCAGGGTCGAATCTTCCGGAATCACGTGGCTCATGGAACTCTCTATACGGGGAAAGGAATCGGGGCCGAACCGCTACGCATGCTCGCCCCTCTCTAGTTCAATGTCAAGATAATGTATTTACATATAACAACCGGACAGCTCCCCCGGCCGCCGGCTCCCACGGATTCGCCCCCGCCCCGGCCCAGCTTGCGCCCTCCGCTCCGGTGGCCTAGGATGCGCCTCACCATGAGCCGCCGCCTTCAACCAAACCTCGCAGGCCTTCGCAGCGGCGCCATGCTCCAAATCGCCTTCTTCCCCCTCGCAGCGATCCTCCTGACCCCTGCAGCCTCCCTGTCCGCTCGCCCGCAGCTCCGCCCCGAAACCTCCGCGCCCCAGCCCCAGCCGCAGCCGGCCCCCGAAAAGAAGCCCTCGCCCTCCGCGAAAACGCGAATCACTATCGAGACGCAGCCGGGCGCCCACGTCTATCTCGACGACGCCTTCAAAGGTGAAGCCAGCCCCGAGGGCCGCCTGGTGATCGAAGACGCCAAGCCCGGCGCCCACAAAGTCCGCGTCTCGCTCGACGGCAAGCAGACCTACCAGGCAGATATGATCGTCGTCGCTGGAAAAGAATCCAGCCTCAAAGCCTCGCTCGCAGACCTGCCCGGCAAAGTCCTGGTCCACTCCTCGCCCGGCGCCGCCGTGTCCCTCGACGATTCGCAGCGCGGCACCACAGACGCCAGCGGCGATCTCGCGCTTTCTGAAATCTCCGCCGGCCCACACAACCTCCGCGTCTCCGCGCCCGGCCGAAAGGACTATCAACAACAGATCAGCGTCGCCTCCGCACAGCAGCTCACCGTCTCCGCCGCGTTGCCGGAAATCGAAAAGCCCGGCCCGCCCGCCGGCGCCATCAGGACAAACCCCACCGACGGCCTCGAGTACGTCTGGGTCCCGCCCGGTACCTACATGATGGGCTGCTCGTCGGGAGACGTGGAGTGCCGCGAAGAGGAAAAACCCGCGCACCTGGTGATTATCTCGCGCGGCTTCTGGATCGGCCGCACGGAAGTAACCGTCGCCGCCGCCGAACACTACGTCCTCTCCAGAAACTTGCAGATGCCCTCTGCGCCGTACTTCAACCCCAACTGGTCGGATCGCAACATGCCCATGGTCGGCGCAAGCTGGTACGACGCCCAAACCTATTGCCAGTGGGCCGGAGGCCGCCTGCCCACCGAAGCGGAATGGGAATACGCCGCTCGCGGCGGCAACACCAGCGCGCGTTACGGTCCGCCCGATGAAATCGCCTGGTACGTCGAAAACAGCGGCCGCAAGCCCATTGACCCTTCTCGCATGTCCATACCGGACGAGGCCACCTTCGAGAAGCTCATGCAGAAAAACGGCAACGGCACTCACGAAGTTGCCCAAAAGCGCGCCAACGCCCTGGGCCTGTACGACGTGCTCGGAAACGCCGCGGAATGGGTGAACGACTGGTTCGCTCCGAACTACTATCAGAACAGTCCCGCCCAGGATCCTTCGGGACCTTCCAGCGGCCAGACCCGCGTTCGCCGCGGCGCCGCCTGGTTCGGCAATGTGAACTTCGTGCGATTCTCCAGCCGCATTGGCACGAACCCGGAGGAAAGGACCATCAACAACGGCTTTCGCTGCGTCCTTCAGTAGGAGCGCGGCGCGCCGTGCCCTCCGTGCTAGGATGCGTTCGTTGATGCTGGCGCGCATGTCAACCGCCGCTACGCCCGCGATTTCTCGCTGCCTGCTGGCGCTCCCGCTCGCCCTCACTTTTTCTCTTTCCGCCGGCGCCCAGCTCCGCCCCGAGACAGCGGCGCCGCAACCCGCGCCCGAAAAAAAGCCCGCGCCGGCAAAATCCGCGCGCATCGTCGTGGAGACGCTCCCCAACGCCCACGTTTATCTCGACGACGCCTTCAAAGGAGAAGCCAGCCCCGAAGGCCGCCTGGTGATCGAAGACGCCAAGCCCGGCGCCCACAAAGTTCGCGTCTCCCAGGACGGCAAGCAGACCTTCGAAGCCGACGTCACCGTCGCAGCCGGAAAAGAAACCAGCGTCAAAGCCATCCTCGCCGGCGCGTCCGCGAGAATCACGATTCGCTCCTCTCCCGGCGCCGGCGTCTACCTCGACGATTCCCTCCGCGGCACCACCGACTCCTCCGGCCAGTTCGTCTTCCCCGAAGTTTCGGCCGGCCCGCACAATCTCCGCATCTCCGCCCCCGGCAAGCGCGCGTATCAGCAGCAGGTAAACGTCGTCGCAGGGCAGCCCAGCCAGATCGACGCGCCGCTCCTCGCCGCGGAAGGCTCCACTGCGGGCGCGTCTCCGGGATCGTCTCCGGGCGCATCTCCGGGCACATCCCCAGTCGCGCCTCGCGGCTCCATCGGACTCCGCCTCGCCGCTCCTGACCCCGCCGCTCTCAAGAATCTGGGCGTCGTCCACGGCGTCCTGATCAGCCAGGTGGAACCAGGCACTCCCGCGGACGCCGCCGGCTTGAAACCCGGCGACGTGATCACCTGGGTCAACGGAAAGCCCGTCTCCGCAGGCAACGACGTGGTAGGCCCCGTCTTCGCCACTCCCATCGGCGGCAGCGTGCAGATCACCTACGTTCGCGATAAGCGGGATCACGAAGTTTCCGTCGGCGTCGTGGATTACATGAAGCTCTACTCCGATTCTCATTTCGGCCTGCAGGTGGAAAACATCCCCATGGACCTCGCGCAGAAGCTCGGCCAAACGAACGGGGTGTACGTCCTGTCAGCCGAGCCGGGAAGCTTCAGCGTGAGCGTTGGCGTCGTGGCCGGTGACGTGGTTCAGGAGGTCAATCGCCAGGCCATTCAAGACATCTACGATTGGCGCCGTGCCGTCGCCCAGCTACACGCCGGAGATCAGATCGTCTTCAAAGTCCGTCGCCGCGGCTCCGGCGGCGCCGAGGCTTCCACGCTCACTTTCTCGGGGCAAGTGCCGTAGCGTCAGCCGCCGCCCTCACTCCGACTTCGCGCAGCGGAATCCAATCACCGGCGATCGCGTGCCGGCGTGGTCCAGATTGCGCGTCGTCGCCGTCACGTGATTCCTGTCTGATTTGAACGATCCGCCGCGAATCGCCTTCGCGTCCGCCGGAATCGGGAACACAGCCTCGCGGCCCGGATACGGCCGGTAGTCGTCCGCCGTCCATTCCCACACGTTTCCCGACATGTCCAGCACGCCAAACGGACTCTCCGCGTCGCCGTGGCCCGCCACCATCTCCGGACGTCCCAGGCCGCTTTCGGCGCTGTTCGTCAGGTTCGCCGCGAAATTATTTCCCCAGGGATAAATTCTTCCGTCCGTCCCTCGCGCCGCGAATTCCCATTCCGCTTCCGTGGGCAGCCGCTGGCCCTTCGACGCGCAAAAATCCTGCGCCTCCTGCCACGACACATCCGTCGCCGGCAGCAACTGAGCAGCGATTCCCACCGTCGCGCCGGTGAACTTGGTGTACTGGTGCTGCGTCACCGGCACTTTATCGATGGAGAAGGCGGCAACCGTCACCGTATGCGCGGGCGTCTCTTCCGGGTCAGGCGCTTTGTCGCGCCCCATGCGAAACGTGCCTCCGGCAACGGGAACCATCTCGGCCGCCGGCGCTGCCGAAGCCGCCCTCGGCTTCGTCCCAGGATCGCCAAACGAAGCGGAAGCCGCCGGCGGCGCTTCCTTCTTCGCGTCTTTCTGTAGATAAAGCCACATGCCGCCGCCCACCAGCGCCAGCGCCAACACCGCGCCCCCAATCACATACATCTTGCTGCTGCTGCCCGTGCTCTGCTGCGCGGGATAACTCGGCGCCACAGCCCGCGACGCTGGCGCGGCCTGCCGCACCGGCTCGGCAGGAACTGGAGGAACAGGTGGTGTGTAGCTCGGCGCATATGCGGGCTGCGCCGGAGTGGGCTGCGGATAACCAGGCTGCGCCGTCGGAGGCCGCGCCGGCGTCACCGCAGGCGTGGCAGGAGTTACCCGCGCGGGAGTCACCCGCGCAGGAGTCACAGGTGCAGGAGTCACGGGCGTAGCCGCGCGCTGCCCGCTCGCCGGCGTCTGCCACACCGCAGGAGTCACCGGAGTGCGCACCGGCGTGGTCATCGCGTCTGCCATCACAGCCGGCGGCCCCGTTTGCGCCCACCCCGCCTGCGATTCGATCAGGTTCAGCTCCCGCAGGAACGCCTGCGCATCCGCCGGCCGCTCTTCGCGTTCCTTCGCCAGCATCTGCAGCACCAGCGCATCGAGAGCCGGCCAGTTCGCCAGTTCGGGCAGAAAGCTGCTCGGCGGCGGAGGCTGCTGCAACACGTGCGCGTGCATCCACGCCATCGGCGTGTCGCACTGGAACGGCAGCCGCCCCGTCAGCATTTCGTAGAGCGTCATGCCCACGGCGTAGAGGTCCGTGCGCCCGTCGAGTTCGGAGCCGGGAATACCCTTCCATTGCTCCGGCGCGGCGTACGGCGCCGTCATCAGAGGCCCGGAGCTGAGCGCCGTCGAGCCCTCTTTGAGCGCCATGATCCCGAAGTCGGCCACTTTCACCACGTCGCGCCCGGCCGCGTCGCGCGCGATCATCACGTTGTCCGGCTTGATGTCGCGATGCACCATGCCCAGCGCGTGCGCGGACTGCAACCCCGCGGCCATCCCGCGCGCAATGCCCAGCGCGCGCGCGATGGGCAGCGGCCCGCGCGCGTTGCGCAACAGGTCGCGCAGGCTGGGACCTTCCACGTACTCCATCACGATGTAGAGGCTGCCGTCTTCGGCCTGTTCCTGATCTTCGACGGCGACGATGTTGGGGTTATTGCGCAGCTTGCGGGTTTCGCGCGCCTCGCGCAGAAAACGCTGACGGAATTTCGCGTCGGCGGCCAGTTGCGGGAACATCACCTTGAGCGCGCGCAGTTCCTCGAGCGTGATGTGCTGGACTTTGTAGACCACGCCCATGCCGCCCTTGCCCAGCGTAGCCAGCACGCGGTACTTCCCGCGGATCAGCGTTCCCGGCGCCCACTCCGTGCTGCCGGTGGTCACCAGCAGCGCGCCGTCCGTGGGACAGGTGTGGTGCTCGTTCCCGTAGTCCGTGTTGCAGATGGGGCACTGTTTCATCGATATCGATATCCAACCAGCAGAATCCTACCGCGATATTAGGGAGGTGAAAGCAGATTCCTTCCGGGCAGTTGTAGCTCAGGTCCCGTCCCGCGAAGCGGGGCTGACCTGAGGCGCGTTCCGGCGCCTTGCTTCGTCTCCCTTCTGGCTGTCTTCCCGCCTGCCCTGATCGTCCTCATCACTCTTCACTTATGACCCGCCGCCTCCCTTCCGCTTGCCCCACAAGCGGTGTGGCAGAAGGTAGGTGAATCCAAAGAATGCTTCCCACTGCGTGGAGCTGCCTGTGAGCCCGTGATCGAACCCTGCATCGAACACCAGCGTTTTCCGTGCTGCGTAGCTGATCGCCCACAGATTGCCTACCGCATTGCTGTGCAGAAACGGCTGCGTGAAATGCCAGATTTCGCCCGAAAGGGTGAAGCGATAGGGCAGCGCGTGCGCGATCGTCAGCGACTGGCCAAACTGCGCCCGCCGCGCCGGCTTTTGCTCCATCTCGGTGATAAAGGCATTGGCGTCATAATGAAAGCCCTTCACCTCCGCGCTGGCCAACAGGAGAAGCGAGTTGGTCGGGCTGCCGTAATCGAGTTCCGGCGCGCCGCCATCGTACGCGCGATGGAAGTAACTGGCCGCCAGGGTAGGCTTCGCACCTTCCCCCTGGTAGAGCACGCCCTGTGCGCCCACAAAAACGTCGGCCGCGCGGTTCGCCGTCGTTCCCTCAGCCGTAAAGCGCGCCACGGGCTCGCTCAAAACCAATAGCTGCAGGCGTCGCGATACAGAAAGCTTGATCGTTTCGCTGAAGCCGTACCGCGAAGTAAATTCCGGAGAATCAAAGGCCGGCTCGAAGCCTGTTTCAAACTGGAGATAGCCAACCGGCGTGAGCGTCGCGGGAGTGGAAACAGTCGGCCGGCCGGGATTCGCTTCCGGCTCCTGCGCCGCTCCCTGTGCCGGCCCCTGCGCCGCTCCCTGCTCAGGTTCCTGCGACTGGCCGCCGGACGGCCGCACGGAAATGGCGAGCATGAGAAAAAACAGCGCCAGTATGCGTTTCATTGTCACTCGTCACTTCGCTCGCTGTATTTCCTGTCCACCACAATCCTCCCCGCCCGATCGCTCGCAAACGCAACGCACCGGTTTTCGCGAGCCCAGTCCTGCGCAGTCCGCAGCAGGAGCCGCACCACATTCCCGCCGCGAAATTCCGGCAGAACATAAAGCC
>DATFZR010000162.1:0-4602 GCA_035314265.1 Candidatus Acidiferrales bacterium | reverse complement strand
GTCTCCTCCCGGTTCCCGCTCATGCAACGTTCACGGCAGCGCGCCCACGGTCGGCTATACTGTCGGCCCTGCCCCTTGGTTCCTGCCTTTTGGGGCTGCGACTCCGCCTATGATGCGCGGAGAGCGGGGAGAGATGACCGTGGAATCCACAATTGCCGCCGCACGCCTTCGTTCGCTGCTGGGTCTCGAAACCCGTCCCGTTGCCGTGGCTTTTTCTGACGCGCCGCCCGCGGGCCTGGCGCGCATCGATTCCTCGGCCGTCTCCGGATGCACCTACTGGAAGCTCGCCGCAGACGGCCGCGCGTTCTTCACGAAAGCTGAGGACCATTTCGGCTGCCCCGTAGGCGCGCACACGCACAACGTCTCTCTCACGCCGGAGAAGCAGAAGGAACTCCAGGGCATGGTCGGCACGATGGTCCAACTCCAGTACATGCGCATGGAAGAAGTCCCGCAGATCCCGCAGCGGCGCAAACCGTTCGGCGTTGCGTCCTATGCGCCGCTCGACGCCGCGTCCTTTGCGCCAGACGCCGTGCTCGTGCGCGGCAACGCGCGCGCGATCATGTTGCTCGCCGAGGCCGCCGGCGCGGCAGGCGCCCCCGTGCAGGGTGGAGTGATGGGACGCCCCACCTGCGCGTTGATCCCCGTTACCGCCGAGGAAGGCCGCGCCGCCGCAAGCGCCGGCTGTATCGGAAATCGCGTCTACACCGGCCTCCGCGACGACGAAATGTATTTCTCCATCCCCGGCCGGCATCTCGAAGCCGTGGTCTCAAAACTCGAAACCATAGTCAACGCCAACCGCGAGCTGGAATCCTTCCATCGCAACCGCCTCCCCGCAGCCTAGCGGTCCACCGCGCCGTTCAAGCGCCGCGGCTCGTCCGGGCGATCTGGAGTGCGGCGGTTCACCGCCGCTTTCCTCCGCGAAGCTTGCTTCGCGGTCTTCTCCGTAATCCAAGCCAGCACAAACAATCCCACCTCCTGACTCCGCCCCCAGCTTCTGTTATGCTCCGCCGCAACGCGGCCGGCGATATCGCACTGTTTTGCGCCGGCAGCTCCGGAGGCGCCAATGTTGAATCGCCGCGAACTACTAGGCCAACTCGTAGGCACCCTGGGCGCCACAGCCGCTCTGCCCCAACTAGCCTGGGGAGTCAGCGCCGGCGCCGCCAAAGCGCAGTCGCCCGCAGCCTCTTCGCAGGGCCTGATCGAACAAGTCTTCACCGGCCCGCAGCCGGCCATGCCGTCTGACGCCCTCTTCTCCCGCGATCCAGAAGCCTACTGGGCCGAACTCCGCAAGCAGTGGATCTTCCGCCCCGGCTTCCTCTACCTGAACAACGGCACCGTGGGCTCTTCTCCGCGCCCCATCCTGCGCGCCTATATCGAAAGCATCCTGCACGAAGAGCAAATGGAATCATCGTCCGACCCCGAGCTGTATCCGCTGTGGGGCTATGGCCCCTGGGATGAGTACCGGAAGCCTGTGGCGGATTTCGTCGGCGCCAACCTCAACGAAATCGCCCTGGTGCGCAATGCCACCGAAGGCCTGAACTACGTGGCCAACGGCCTCGACCTGAAAGCCGGCGATGAAGTGATCTACACAGACGAGGAGCACGGCAGCGGCAAGAGTCCCTGGCTGATGAAGCAGAAGCGCTACGGCGTCGTCGTGAAAGAAATCACGCTGCCCAAGCCCCCAGCCTCCAAGCAGCAGATCCTGGACCTCTTCGAAGCCGCGCGCACCCCGCGCACCCGCGTGGTGATGGCCAGCCACATCACCACCATGACCGGCTGCGTCTTACCCGTGAAGGAAATCTGCGCCTGGGCCCGCCAGAACTACATGCTGTCGTTCATTGACGGCGCCCACGTGATCGGCCAGTTCCCCATCAACCTGCACGACATCGGCTGCGATTTCTACATCACCACGCCGCACAAATGGCTGCTGGCCTCAAAGGGCATTGGCATCTTCTACGTCCGCGAAGGCGCCAGCGACCAGCTGTGGAACACCATCGCTACCGGCGGCTGGGACGACTACAAAAGTCATTCGGCCCGCCTGATGCAGTTCGGCTCGACCAGCGTCTCCATTCTCGCCGGCCTCACCGCCGCTATCGACTTCTGGCGCACCGTGGGCCCCGACCGCATCGAGCGCCGCATCCGCGAGCTGCACGCCTACGTCAAGAAGGGCATGGGCGCGCTTCCCGGCGCCGTCGTGCAATCAGGACCGGGCCCGGAGTTCACCGCCGGAATCTGCGCCGTGGATTATCCCGGCTTCGACCGCCTGAAGTTCGAGCAGTGGGCGTACCAGAACCACCAGATCCGCACCCGCGGCACGTCGCCCTCCCGCTTCCGCATCTCCACGCACATTTACCACAACCGCGCCGACCTCGACCGCTTTACCGGCTTGCTGGCCGGCTACCGCAAAACGAACGCGTAACTGGCGGCTTTAGCCGCTGCCTTCTTGTCGGCCTGGCATACCCGCGTGCCTTGACGCCGGCGCCTCTTTAGCGTATATACAGTAATGTGTACGCGTGGGACGCGCGCAAGGCTCTCCAAAACGATTTGAAGCACGGCGTCCCTTTCGAAGAAGCAGCGACGGTCTTTAGTGATCCTCAGGCCCTGGACTGGGAGGATCTAGAGCACTCCCAGGTCGAGCGCCGCCGCAAACGGCTGGGACTTTCGCTGGAGTTCCGCCTTCTTCTCGTCGTGTACACCGTCAGGAGACATATCCATGGCCAGGAAACCATCCGCATCATCAGCGCGCGACATGCAAGCCGCAAAGAACGCAAAGCGTATACCCGATAAACTTATTGATTTCTCTGACGTCCCCGAGTCCACTGACGAAGAACTCCGGCGCGCGACTCGCGTAGGCCGTCCGCGCGGCAGGCCCCGCACCGGCCACGCGAAACATCTGATTGCCATCCGCATCGCCCCCCGGCTGCTCGCCCAACTCCGCCGTCTCGCCGCCAAACAATCCAAGCCCTACCAAACATTCATCCATGAACTGCTGGAACGCGCCGCAAAGAGAAGCGTGGCCTGAGCCGTGGCACACGTTTCAGCCTGTCCGCCGCGCATTTCGCCGAGGTTTTGATCCTTTTAACGGCAACCAGCAGAAACAACGCAACCGGAAGCCCCCTTCCGGAATCTTTCGCTTCGGTGATACTTGCGCGCTAGCGGGTCAAGTTTCCGCGATTCCGCTGAGTGAGGTGACCCTTGCAGGTGAACGAACAATCCGTCTCAATTCCCGCAGCCGCCGGAACGGCCAGCGGCTTTTTCTATTCGCCGGCGGAAACCGGACACTGGCCTGGGATCATTCATCTGACCGACATCTTCGGCATGCGCCCGGCGAGCCGCCAGATGGCCGAGCGTCTTGCCGCCCTTGGCTACTGCGTGCTGCAGCCCAACATCTTCTACCGCACCGGCGAACCGCCCTTCTTCGATTCGCCCGTGAACTTCGCGGACGAACGGATCAAGAGCCGCTTCCGCGAACTCAGCGCTCCCCTCACGCCCGAGGCCATGCAAAGCGACGCGGCGGCGTATGCCGCCTTCCTCGCCGCCGAGCCATCCGTAAAAAAGGGCGGCCTGGGCGTCGTCGGCTATTGCTTCACCGGCGCCATGGCTTTGCGAGCCGCCGCCGCGCTTCCGGAGAGGATCGCCGCAGCCGCGTCGTTCCACGGCGGCGGGCTCGTCACAGACGCGCCCACCAGTCCGCACACGCTGCTGCCGCTCATCCGCGCTCGCCTTTTCTTCGGCCATGCCTTCGAGGACCGCGCCATGCCCCAGGAAGCCATTGAGAAACTCGACCGCGCCCTGCAATCCTGGGGAGGCACCTTCGAGAGCGAAACGTACGCCGGCGCCCGCCATGGCTGGACCGTGCCGGACAGCGCCGTCTACAACGAGCCCCAGGCCGAACGCGCCTTCGCGAAACTATCCGCACTCTTCGGCGCCGCGCTGAAGTGACCGGCCGAATTTGCCGGCCTTGTCGTCACACTACTTTCCGGAAATCTCATTCATCCGGCGAGCCAGGTCCAGGTCGTTTTTTGTGATGCCGCCGGCGTCGTGGCTCATCAGCTCTACGGTCACCCGGTTCCACACATTCGACCAGTCCGGGTGATGGTTCATGGATTCGGCGACAAGCGCGCAGCTCGACATGAATCCCCACGCCTGTACGAAGTTTTCGAATTTGAATTCGCGTTGCAACTTTCCATCGCGGTAGCTCCAGCCGGACAGGCCGGCCAATGCTGCAGTGATTTCTGCTTCGGGAAGTTTTTGCGGGCGGCTCACGGGTGCCTCCTTGGACTGCAATGCGCTCCCGAGTATCGCGTTTCCCGTGTGGCGCGGCAAGACTCCAGGTCATAATCTCAGCCGCCTCCTGGTTTCAAGCCCCGTCGAAGGCGTGCGGACAAAAATGTTCGCGCCACACGGGAAGTTGTTGCTGCCGCAGGGGGTATCCGCTATCTTAAGTGACTCATTTTCGGACGAAGCCGCAGGGGGAACCTCAAGCGGGCGTCCGGCATCCCAGAGGAGCGAATGGCCAAGCGGAAAATCCGTGTCGTCCAGTATGGTGTCGGTCCCATCGGCGCCGCCGTCGTGCGCGTGATGCGCTCAAGAAACGCGCTC
>DATFZR010000161.1:0-8086 GCA_035314265.1 Candidatus Acidiferrales bacterium | reverse complement strand
CTCGGCGGTTGCGCGCGCTCCGAGCGCGCAGGCGAAGAGGCGTTCGTCGGCGACCGCAGCGTCACGCTGTGGTCGAGTCTCGCGCAGGTGCGCCAGACGGTCACCACGGTGCACTACGGCGAGCGCGTGGAAATCATGGAGCGGCAGAACGATCAGGCGCGGGTGCGCACCGCGGTGGGCGCGCTGGGTTGGACGGACGAGCGCAACCTGATGGACTCGGCGCTCTGGCATCGTACGCGCGCCATGGCGGAAAAGTCCGCTTCCATGCCGGTGCAGGCGCGCGCGGCAGCCGATAAGCTCACCAACATGCACATCGAAGCAGGACGCACCGCGCCGCGCATCTACCAACTGCGCAGCGGAACGCCTCTCGAAGTGCTGGGCCGCGCCGTGGCGGACTTCACAAAGGGCGGCACGGATGATGCCGCAGCTCCCGCGCCGCCGGCCGCTGCGGGCGCCACAGCGGAGACGAAGCACGAGGATTGGGTGCTCGTGAGCGCGCATGACGAGCCTGTGGGACTCGTCGCAGGCTGGGTGCTGCGCCGTTTTGTGAAGTACGAGATTCCGCCGGAACTCGCGGACTATTCCTCGCAATTCCGTTTCGTGGCTTGGTTTCAACTGAGCGAAGTGCCCGTGGGCGAGGCCGCTGCTCCTGCCGAGGCCTCCTCCGGCCGCGGAAAGGCGCGAGAGGCGCCGGGGCCTCCGGACTCCGTGCGCGCGGCGGCGAAGTCTGCTGCGCCGGGTGAGAAGCCGCAGTTCCTGGTGGCGGGGATTCAGGGAGCGGATGTGCCGTCCTGCGACTTCACGTTGATCCGCGTCTACACCTGGGGAGCCGCGCGCCACCGCTACGAAACCGCATACGTCGAAAGCAATCTGTGCGGCAGCCTGCCCATTCGCGTCCAGATGGAGAGCGAGAAGACGCTCGTGGCAACCTTCACCTTCACCAACCACGGACGCGCCGGCGAAGAACACCGGGAATATGTGATGCACCAGACTTCCGTGCGCAGGGTGGACAACACCCGGCGGCCGGCAGCGGGCGGGCATGCGGCTCGCCGGCCGCACTGATGGAACGCGCGCGACAGCGGCGCTCTACGCGCCGCGAGCGATGAAAGCCCGTCAACTCCAACTCGCTACGATTCTTTGCGCGGCAGCGGCCGTGCTGCTCGCGGCGTTCACGCCCGCGCTGCTGAGCGCCGTACGAGCCAGGCAGAGCGCCAGCGCGCCTCCTGGCGGCGCCAGCGGTAAGACCACCGGTTCCACAAGCAAGGCGGGCGTCGAGGAATTGCCGCGCCAATCTCCGCCGCGGCCGCGCATGGAATATCTGGGCGACTGGGGAACGCGCGGCGACGGTCCCGCCAACCTGGATCTTGCCGTGGCCATCGCTTCCGATGCGCTGGGCATGGTCTACATTGCCGACGCGGGTTCGGGGTTCATCCACAAATTCACGCCGAGCGGCCATCCCCTGCTGGCGTTTGACGATCCCCGGGTGACCAATCCCGTGGCCATTGCCGTGGATTCGGATGGGGAGATTTACACGGTGGACGGGCGCTCGGGCCGTGTGTTCGTCTTCAGTTCGCTGGGAGACCCGGACCACGAGCAGCATGCCGGAACATTGGTGCGCTTCCGCGCGCCATCGGCTGTGGCCGTGGACCCGGATCAGGATCTCTACGTGGCAGACACGGGCCTCGAGGCTGTAGCGCTCTACGACAGCCGCGGGCGCTTTGTGCGCGCGGTGGCGCGGGGCAGCACGGGCAGCACGCGCGTGCACACGCCGGTGGCGCTCGTGGCTGCGCCCGATGGCTCGCTCGCCGTGGCCGACGGCACGAGCGGGCTGATCTACCGATTCTCCCCGCACGGCGACTTTCTCGGCACTCTGGGCCAGGCGAGTTCGCCGTTGCGGACAAAGAATCCGGTGAGCCTGGCGGCGTCAGACAATTTCCTTTTCTGTTTTGACGCCGCGCCGCCGCGGCTGCTGGTGTGGACGCTCGATGGCAAGCCCTACTTCGAACAGGACCTAAGCGCGCGCATCGCCCTGTCTTCCGGCAGTTCAGACACGCGGGCGTCGCTCACGTTTGCCGTGCCAGACCTGCTGCTGCTCCTCGACCCGTCGAGCGGAAAGGTGTTACGTTTCCGGCTGTTCTTTTGAGCGACGGGGAAGCTCCATGTCCGCACCAAGACAGGCGTCAAAACTACGTGTCCTTTTCACTGCTGCGTCGATCCTCGTTCCCGTTGTCCTGCTTTGCGCGACGCTGGGAAGAACCTCGCCTGCCTCGCCGTTCCGCCAAACCAGGCCGCAGACCGGACGCATAAACGTTGACCTGACCGTTCCAGCCTGGAAGGCCGACCTGCGCTCGAACGGATTCGAAAGCCCGCCTTCCAACCAGATGCAGGTGTTTCGCCCCTTCGACTACAGACTCTCCTTCGCGGGCGAGCGCGTCCTGATTGCCACATTCACCAGCCGCGAAGACGTGACTTCCCTGGTCCATCGAAACGATCCCAACCGGCCCATGCCTTGGAAGCTTCACGGCGTTTTTCTCGATGCGGAAACGGGCAGCGTACGCGGCACAAAGGAGTGGAGGATGACGCGCGGGCATTCCGCCATCATCGGCAGAGGTGATGGCACCTTCGCCGTGCTTACCCCTGCATTTGTTGCGTCGTGTCTGCCGGATCTAAAGACGTGCAAGGAATTCAGATTCTCAAGCGAACAGGCTCCCCGGCTCTGGCTTACTTACCTCTCCCCGACGGGCAGATCACTCCTTATGGGGTATCAGGGGCACAACGGTTCGTTTGAATGGTTCGACACGGACTCCATGCAGCGAGGGCCGAGATGGGAAGGGAACATGGCGATCGCGTCCATTTCCGATTCTGCCGCCGTGTTTACGAAGGAGACCTACGCAAAGCCGCAGGGCACCACTCGCGAGATTCTGGTCAGGCCAAAAGACGGTCCGCAGCGAACCCTGTGCAGCGCGCTCCTGGGACACGACAACGTGTGCGGCGGCTCTCCTACACTGGTGAGCAACGATATCCTGGCACTCACCGAGAGGAACAGGCTGCGCCTGATCCCAGGGGATGGGAGCAAAACGCTCCTTACCATGTATGCGTCCGGCAGCGAGTGGTTGAGAGCACCGATTGCCTCCGCGGACGGCGCCAGAGTCGCCGTCACTGTGTGGGTCCAAAAGGGCGGAAGAGAATTGTTCGACATCTCCTCGCACGGCGAACTGAAGCGCATCGAGATTTACGACGTCCTTGGTGGCGGGCTCCTCTACGCGCTAAAAGCCAAGCGGTTCGGCGTGAAGAGCATAGATGGCCTGGCGCTCTCCCCCAATGGCTCATCCATGGCCATTCTGGCGGATGGGATTGTCTCGGTGTACAAGCTGCCGGTTCCTTAGATAAAGCACTCGACCGGTCAAAAAGGGTGAATACGGACGCTTTTTTCGGAGGGCTCTTCAAACTCCCGCGTTTCGTTGACTTTGTCTTTCTTCCGCGATTACCCTGTCGGCGATGACCGTCTTCCATTTGCCCGCTGGAGAAGTCATCTTTGCCCGCAGCATCGCCGAAAAGGCGGCCAGCGAGCGGGCGTCGTTGTGACGAGGCGAATCCTCGCGATCGCGGCGCCAGCCGTATGTCTTCTCCTCTTCGGCGGAGCGGATCTGGAGAGCAGGCTTGCACCGTCCATTCGACGGGACAGGCCCGCGAAGTTCAGGGATCCTGCGTCCGACGTGACCGCCGCTGCCTGGAAAACAGATTTGCGCTCAGTTGGATTCCTGGACCCGCCTTCGAAGGATTCAACCTGGCACCCCGTGTACAGCCAAGGGCCCCTTTTCTTCGCGGACGAGCATGTTTTGATCGCCGTCTTCACCACCCGTGAGGAGATCAGCACTCTCACCCGTCGCGATGATCCCAACCGCCAGATGCCTTGGAAGGTCCATGCGGTCTCCTTGGATGCCGCTACCGGCAGCGTGCGCGCCACAAATGAGTGGGGTTTAAGGGCGGCAAGCTTCGGAATGATCGGGAGGGGTGATGGCAGCTTCGTGCTCTTTACCCCCCTGGCGCTCGCCACGTGTCTGGCGGATCTGCATACGTGCAAGGAACTCAGATTCTCGCCGGAGCAGGCGTCGCGCCTTGCGGCCGTCCACTTCTCGCCGACCGGAAGGTCTGTGCTTCTCCAATATCAGGGAGCCCCATCGGACTTTGAGTGGCTCGACACAGGTTCCCTGCAGAGCGGGCCTGCGTGGCAAGGAACCGAGATGCCCCTATCCGTATCAGATTCCGCGGCGGTGTTCGTGCAGACTCACAGGGAGCCCAGGGGCATGAACCACACGATAGCGTTGCGGCTAAAGGACGGAACGCAAAGGGTTGTGTGCAGCGCCACCGCAGATGACCGTGGCTGCTTCGGCGTTCCCAAGTTTGTCGGCGACGACATACTGGCCCTTCGCGAGGCGCGCCGTCTGCGCCTGGTGCCAGGCAGCGGGGGCAAATCGCTCATGGAACTTGAGGCGCCCCGCGACGAATGGCTCGGAGCGCCGGTGGCATCCGCGGACGGGAGCAGAATCGCTTTCCCTGTGTCCGTCCCTAAGGAAGGAAAAGTGTTGGTCGACGTCCCCTCCGACAGTGAGTTGCTGCGTATCGAGGTTCGTAAGATTCATGGTGGAGAGCCGATCTGCAAGCTGGATGGGGCGCGCCACAAGCTGAAGAGCATCGCGGGCCTCGCGCTCTCTCCCAATGGCTCGATAATGGCCATCCTGGCGGACGGGATTGTCTCCTTATACAGGCTGCCGGTTCCCTGAATGGCTTTGAAACGGCCCGCCCGGCCCGGAACGGAGCAAGCGGGCCGCCTGGACACTCGCCGCCCGTCGCAGGCCCGATCGGCAACTGCCGATTTCCCCCGCGTTCTCATTGCAATTCGGCGCTGCACTATGGAATCATCCTGCGGCGGGCGTTTCACGAGGCTAGGACAAGTGAGGAACCCGTGAACTTTCTGGAGCAAATTGGCGAAACCGCAGGAAACATCTGGCGGGTACTCGAAACCAAGGGGCCGCAAAGCCTGAGCGCGCTGAAAAAGCAGGTAAAGGCGCCGGGCGACATGGTGCTGATGGCCGTTGGATGGCTGGCGCGCGAAGAGAAGCTTGCGCTGGACCAAAAGGGCCGCACCCAGCTCCTGCGCCTGAAATAGGGTCGATTCATAGCCGCATCGGAGGGGCCGCATGGCTCGTCTGCTCACAGAGGCCGACGTACGCAGAGTACTGACCATGCCCTTGGCGCTGGAAGGCGTTGAGCTCGCTTTCCGCCGCTACGGGACGGAGCGGGCCATCCTGCATCCCCGGCTGCGGTTGCTGATGCCCACGCGCTCCTACATGCATTACATGGCGGCGGCGGACTTCGACGCGGGCTATTGCGGGCTGAAGATTTACACCAGCATTCGCGGCGGGGCGCTGCGGTTCGTGATCGCGCTGTTCAAGGCGGATTCGGGAAAGCTGGTGGCGCTGCTCGAAGCCGATTACCTGGGGCAGATGCGCACGGGGGCGGCTTCCGGCGTAGCCACCCGGCTGATGGCGCGCGCGGACGCGCGCACCTGCGGCATCATCGGCAGCGGCATCCAGGCGCGCACGCAACTGGAAGCAGTGGCCGCGGTGCGGAAGCTCGAGGAAGTGCGCGTCTTCAGCCGCAACGTGGAGCGCTGCGACGCCTTTTGCCGGGAGATGTCCATCCGGCTGGGCATCAAGGTGCTGGCCGCCGCCAATTCGGAGTACGCCGTGCGCGATACGGACATCGTAATTGCCGCCACCTCGTCCGCAACCCCCGTGGTGTTCGGAGAATGGCTTACGCCCGAGGCGCATATCAATGCCATCGGCGCGAATTTCCCGCAGAAGCACGAGCTGGACGAGGAAGCCGTGCGCCGCTGCGGCATCATTGTGGTGGATTCGCGCGAGCAGGCGCGGCTGGAAGCCGGCGACCTGATTCAGGTGCTGGGAGAAGATGCCAGCGCCTGGGCGGCCGTGCGCGAACTCTCCGACGTGGTGACCGGCAAGCTGGCCGGGCGCACCCACGACCGGCAGCTCACCCTGTTCAAATCGAGCGGCGTGGCGATTGAAGATATAACGGTGGCCTCGATGGTGTACGAGGAAGCGGTGAAGCAGGCGCTCGGGCAGCATTTGCCGTTTGCGGAATTGCCGGTAAGCCGGGATAAGTAGACTTCGGTTGGAAAGACTGCCTGGAAATTCCCCTTTCTTTGGCCTCTTCAGAAAAGAAGGAGCCGGCTGGAAGCCGGCGGTACGAAATAGGCCGGTGGAAGCTCTCGCTACGCGTTGCCCGCTTTTGCGGCCTTCGAACGTTTCATGGGAGTGGGCTCCTCCAGGCCGCGCAGGACCTCCTCCATCTCCGCGCGCCAGTGCATTTTCAGCAGGGCAAAGGCGCGCGCCGGCTGCTCGGTGGCCAGGGCTTCTGCAATCTGGGCATGCTCGCGGGCGCGGCGCTCAGGCGCCATCGCATCGCGCACGAATGCCGCAGCGTAGCGGCGCGAAACGGCTTCCACGCGTGCCGTCATCTCGATGAGCTTCTTATTCCCACTGGCTTCAACGAGTCGGGCGTGCCAGGCGCGGTCGTGCTTCAGGGCCGCGGCGGGATCGGAAACGGCAGCACGGGAATTGGCGTGGTCGAGCGTTTTGCGCAGCTCCTGCGAGGACGCGGCGGAAAGATAGATGGCAAGCTGTTCGAGGCTCCACAGGATCGGATAGATTTCGCGCGCCTCCTCGGCGCGGAGGGGAGGCAGAGAAAAGCCGCGATTGGGGTCGCAGGCCAGCAGGCCCTGCGATTCAAACTGGATCAGGGCTTCGCGGACGGGAGTCCGGCTGACGCCGAGTTCCCTGGCGAGCGCGGAATCGTTGAGGCGTGAATCCTGGTCCCAGCGGCCCTCGAGAAGCATGCCGAGCAGAGCGGAATAAACCTGCTGGCGAAGGGAAGAGCGCAGGATGGGTTTGTGCGGCTCGCGCATGGATACTGAATATCGCGTCCAGAACCCATCACGCAATATGCAATATGCCGGGCGGTGCTCCGCAGATACCCTCCCGGCGCCGGACCTCTCTCGCGCCCCTCTGGCGCTGGCCGCGCCACTCCGTTGACACCCGCAGGGCCAAGCCGTATATTTAGAGTCGAACGAACGTTCGAACGAGGTTTGGAGTTAGCCACAGTGTCTGCAGCGCGCCCGCTCCCGCAACGCAAATCGGATAACAAACTGCAGCTCATTCTAGAGCGCGCGGCAGAGGTGTTTGCGCGCAAGGGGTTTGAGGGCGCGTCCATGCGCGACCTGAGCCGTTCCACCGGAATCTCGCTCTCCGGCCTGTATCACTACGTTCCCAGCAAGCAGCACCTGCTGCACCGCATCCAGATGGACGCGTTTTCGCAGATTCTGGAGCGGCTGGAGGCGCGTCTCGAAGGCGCTGACGATGCCGAGCAGCGCGTACGCATCCTGATCCAGAACCACCTGGAATACTTCCTGGCGCACCCGGTGGAAATGAAGGTGTTCACGCACGAGGCGGAGGCGCTCGAAGGTCCGTATCGCAGCGAAGTGGCGGGAATCAAGCGGCGGTACTACGAACTGGCGCTGGAGCTTTTCCGTCAGCTCCAGCTGGGCGGCCGGGTGCGCGAGGTGGACGCACGCGCGGCGGTGCTGGCGCTTTTCGGCATGATGAACTGGATTTACACATGGCACCGGCCGGGCACGGACCCTGAGGCGCGCGAACTCGCGGAAACGTTTACTGAACTTTTCCTGCATGGGGCGCTCACGGCGGGGTCGCCGGCAACTGGCGGGAGCAGCCGTACCGCGAAAGCAGCGGCGGCCGGGGCGGGCAGGGCCTCCAGCGGCAAGATCGCGGGCAAAGAGACTACGAGAGAGAGGAAAAGCGGCAATGGCCACACTCGAAGCAGTTGAACAGAAGACGCTGGTGACGTATCGCGTGGAGGATGGCCTGGCCATCCTGGAGATGTCCGACCCTCCCGCGAATACCTACACGCACGAGATGATGAAGCAGCTCGATGACGCCATCCTGCGGGCGCGGATGGACGAATCCGTTTACGTGCTGGTGCTGCGCGG
>DATFZR010000160.1:0-6113 GCA_035314265.1 Candidatus Acidiferrales bacterium | reverse complement strand
TTCCTCCCGGCTACGACCTGGTGTTGGAAGGTGACGGAGATATCTGGCGCATTCTTTCCACGCCCTCGCCGGGCTCGCGCACGTTCCAGTACGACGCCGCCAACGACGTGATCGTCGACGAGACCTACACGAAGCTTCCGGAAACCTACCGCGTGCAGCAAATGGGAGCGGTGCCGCACAAAGTGGCTCTCACGTTCGACGACGGCCCGGACCCGAAATACACTCCGCAGATCCTGGATATCCTGAAGGAGAAGAACGCGCTGGCGACGTTCTTTGTAATCGGCAGCCAGGCGAGCGACTACCCGCGGGTTCTGAAGCGCACGTACGCGGAAGGGCATGAAATCGGCAACCACACCTTCACGCATGCGCACTTCAACGTGGCGGATTTTTCCGAAACATTCATTCGCACGGAGCTGAACCTGACGGAACTGGTGCTCGAGTCGCGGCTCGGCGTGAAGAGCGTCCTCTTCCGCCCGCCTTACGGAATCGATCACCAGCCCGATTCGGCCGACGAGGTGGCGCTGCTGCCCATTCCGCAGAAGCTCGGGTACATGCTGATCGGCGCGCGCATCGATCCGCACGACTGGGGCTCGGAGGGCGGCGTGCCTCCTCCGCCGGCGGAAGAAATCGTCAAGGAAGTTCTTGCACAGGCCAAAACGGGGAAGGGAAACATCGTCCTGCTGCACGACGGAGGCGGCAACCGTTCCGCCACGGTTACGGCGCTGCCGGAGATTATCGACGGCCTGCGGGCGCAGGGATTGCAGATCGTGCCGGTCTCGGAGTTGATTGGCCAGACGCGCGCCCAGGTAATGCCGCCGCTGGCCGGGGCTGAATGGCTCTCGGCGCGCCTGGATGCTCTCGTCTTCGATCTCTCCAACGTGGCCGGAATGGGCATCACGCTGATTTTTATCGCGGGGATCATCCTGGTGAGCGGCCGGGCCGCGATTGTAGGCGTGCTGGCGCTGGTGGAAAAGATGCGCGCGCGCGAAGCGGAGCATCCGGAGTTCCGCCCGCTGGTAAGCGTGGTGATTCCCGCGCACAACGAAGAAGCGGCCATCGAGACCACCGTGCGTTCCGCGCTCGCTTCGGAGTACGCGCACATCGAGGTCGTGGTGGTGGACGACGGCTCGACGGACAAGACCGGGGAAATCCTGGACCGCGAGTTTGCCGCGGAACCGCGCGTGCGCGTGCACCATCAGGTGAATCGCGGAAAGCCCGCGGCGCTGAATCAGGCGCTGGCCATGTGCGCGGGAGAAGTGATCGTCACGATTGACGCGGACACCAGGGTCCATCCCGCGGCGGTGGGGCGCCTGGTGCGGCATTTTGTCGATCCGGGCACGGCGGCGGTAGCAGGAAACGTGAAGGTGGGCAACCGCACCACGTGGATTACGCGCTGGCAGGCGCTCGAATACATCACCAGCCAGAACATGGAGAAGCGCGCCTTTGACCTGCTGAACTGCATCACCGTGGTTCCTGGCGCGCTGGGCGCGTGGCGCGCCGAGGCCGTGCGCAACGTGGGCGGCTTCGTGACCGACACGCTGGCGGAAGACGCCGACCTGACGATTTCCCTGCGCCGCCGCGGATGGCGCATTTCCTACGATGAAGAGGCGGAGGCCTACACGGAAGCTCCGGAATCGCCGGGCGCCCTCATCCGCCAGAGATTCCGCTGGACCTACGGCACGCTGCAGGCCGTGTGGAAGCACCGCGATACGCTGTGCCGGCCGCGCTACGGCTCGCTGGGGTTTGTGGCGCTGCCCAACGTATTCCTGTTTCAGATCCTGCTGCCGCTCGTGTCTCCGGTGATCGACCTGATGTTTCTGAGCACGATCCTGATCTGGGCGCTGGCGCAGCTTCCCCTGGCGCGCTTCGGGCAGATTTGGACGACGGAAGACGTTCAGCGATCGCTGGTGTTCTTCGGGCTCTTCATGCTGATTGACTTCGGCACGTGCGTGGTGGCCTTTGCGCTGGAGAGGGACGAAGACTGGTCGCTGCTGCTGCCGCTGCTCTTGCAGCGGTTCTACTACCGGCAGCTCATGTATATCGTCCTGTTCCGCGCCGTGAAGCAGGCATGGAAGGGTGGCGCCGTGGGTTGGCGCGGCGTGCAGCCGCAGGCGCGGCCCGCGCCGGGCGGGGCTTGAGGCAATCGAGGTTCGGGGAATGGGGCGGCGAAACGCTTTCGGGTCTCGCGCGTCTTAGGGAGGTGGGGGGCACAAATGAAAACAGTATGGATGGGCGTCGCGGTTCTTGGCTGTTTGTCGCTGGCTTCGGCGGGGCAGACGCAGCAACCGTCCGCCGAGATGCAGCACCACCATTCCTGTCTGGAGGAGGAGCGGGCCTCCATCGAACGTGGCGAAGGGTTCGGCATGGCCATGCCCGCCGATCACGCCGGCTATCCCGGCCCGCGGCATGTGCTCGATATGGCTTCCGAGCTGCACCTTACCGTGGAGCAGCGCGCAGGAATGGAGAAGATCTACAACGCCATGAAGGAAAAGGCCCTCGTTCGCGGTAAGGAGCTGTTCGAGTCGGAAGCGCGGCTCGAGCAGATGTTCCGCGACGCGCGTACGGAGGCCGACCTGCGCGAGCAATCCTTCCGCGTTGACACGATCCACGCAGAGCTGCGCTGGATTCACCTCTCCGCACATCTCGCCGCACAGAAGATACTCACGCCGGAGCAAATCGCCACATACACCCGCCTGCGCCACGCGCAGATGTAGCCGCGCTAGCCTGCCCCGCGCCCGACGCACCGTGCCGTTACCCAGCTGCCACGGTCAGCGCTTTCCTGACCGTGGGGCTTTGCGTGACGCAAAAGAAAGGCCCACGGTCGGAAATTCACCGGCCGTGCTAACCATGTGTCCCGCCACCGGCACCCGCAATTCGGCTGGCGCAACGTCATTCAGGCTGATAGCATTTAATTGCTGGGCTGTATCCCTGAGCGCACGGGAATGGCACCGGAGGCACCATGAGCGTCCTGCCGTCTGAGGGGCACAACCGAGTTACCGTGCCCGATATTCTTTCCCGCAAGAAATTCCATTCCGGGCAGCCGCCCGTTACCGAGCGGAAAATCACCATGCTGACGGCCTACGATTACCCGACCGCGCGTCTGGTGGATCAGGCCGGCGTAGATATCGTGCTGGTAGGCGATTCGCTCGCCATGGTGGTGCTCGGTTACGAGAGCACGCTGCCGGTCACTCTCGACGAAATGCTGCATCACACGCGCGCGGTGCGCCGCGGCGTGCATCGCGCACTGCTGGTGGCAGACATGCCGTTCGGCACGTTCCACAACGGCGCGGACGACGCCGTGCGCAACGCCACGCGCTTCGTCAAAGAGTCCGGCGCAGCGGCCGTGAAGATTGAAGGCGGCGAGCGGCGCATGGAATTGGTGTCGCGGCTCGTCGAGGCGGAAATTCCGGTGATGGGGCATATCGGGCTGACGCCGCAATCCCTCAACGCGCTGGGCGGCTTCCGCGTGCAGGGCAAGACGGCGGAAACGGCCGAGGCGCTGGTGCGCGACGCGCAGGCGTTGGCCGCGGCGGGCGCGTTTTCGATCGTGGTGGAGGCGGTGCCGCGCGAAATCGCGGCGCGCATCACGGAGAGCGTTCCGGTACCCACCATCGGCATCGGCGCGGGGCCGGAGTGCGACGGCCAGGTGCTCGTGCTGAGCGATCTGCTGGGCCTGACCGATGGCCACACGCCAAAATTCGCGCGGCAGTATGCGCACGTGGGCGAAACCATTCGCGCCGCGGCCGCGCGCTACGTGGACGATGTGCAGAAGGGCAGCTTTCCGTCCGACGCGGAGTCCTACCATCTGCCGCCGGCCGCGCGCGACGCTGTACCCGCGAAAAAGGTGTAGCTTCGCAATCGCCCGAAAAGGAGCGCCACCGGCGTACGCCATGACACAGGATGAAATCCGTTCGCTGTTTGCATTCAACGCCTGGGCGAATCACCGCACGCTGGAAGCGTGCGCGGCGCTCACGCCCGCGCAATTCATACAGGCCGCGCCGTCGAGCTTTCCAAACGTGCGCGACACACTGCATCACATCATGGGCGTCGAATGGCTCTACTGGGAGCGTTTTCAGGGACGCTCTCCCACTGAGCTGCTGCCGGGCGAAACCTTTGCGGATGTGGCGGCCATCGCCGCGCGCTGGCAAGACATCAAGAAGAAACTCGAGGACCTGGTCCGCAGCCCCGACCTCGGCGATCTCGAGCGCATCGTCGAGTACCACAACATGAAAGGGAAGCCTTTCCGCTACCCGCTTCGAGTCCTGCTGCAGCACCTGGTGAATCACAGCACCTACCATCGGGGCCAGGTCGTAACGCAACTTCGGGAACTCGGCGTGAAGCCTCTCTCCACCGACCTGCTGCGCTATTACGACGCGCTCGCAGGTCTTCCCGTGGACTGATTCCGCAGCCGCGCCGGCCCGTTCGATGGAAACGATCCACACAATCGAGTGGATGAAGCAAGCCTCGCAGCAGGCGCGCGCGGAAGGCCGGCTGGTCGGTTTCGTTCCTACAATGGGCGCGTTGCACGACGGCCACGTGTCGCTGGTGCGCGCCGCGCAGCGAGCGTGTTCGCCCGTAGTCGTCTCCATCTTCGTGAATCCCACCCAATTCGGTCCCAAGGAAGACTTCGCGGCCTACCCGCGCTCGCGCGAGAAAGACGCCGCGCTGCTCGAATCCCTGGGCGTGGAATACCTGTTCGCGCCGGAAGCGGCGGAGATGTATCCGCCGGGATTTACGAGCTACGTGGAAGTGAGCGGGCTGTCGTCGCGCCTGGAAGGCCGCACGCGGCCCGGCCATTTTCGCGGCGTGGCCACTGTGGTGCTGAAGCTGCTGGAGATCGTGCAGCCGTGGCGCGCCTTCTTCGGACGCAAAGACGCGCAGCAGGCCCGCATCGTCGAGCAACTGGTGCGCGATTTCCACCTCGACGCGGAGATTGAGGTGTGCCCCATCGTGCGCGAGCCGGATGGGCTGGCCCTCTCCAGCCGCAACGCCTACCTCTCCGCAGACGACAGGCGAGCCGCCGTGGTTCTGAGCCAGGCGCTAGCCGCCGCGCGCGATGCCGCGGGGCGCGGAGAGCGCAGCGCCCAGGAACTGATCGCCACGATGCGTGCGGTGCTGGCGAAAGAGCCGCGCGCGGCGGCGGACTATGTGGAAGTGGTGCGGGCAGACACGTTTGAGCCTGCCGTGGCGCTTCGCGGCACGTGCTACGCGCTGCTGGCTGTGTTTTTCGGGGCCACGCGGCTGCTCGATAACATGCTGATCGAAGAGCGCGACGGCGCGCTGCACTGCACGCTGTAGCCTGTGAATTCGTGGAAGAGAGCGGCAGTCCCGCTAGCCTACTTCTTCTTCAGCTCCTCGATCGCTTCGAGCACTTCGGCTGCGTGGCCTTTGGCCGCGGCCTTCTCCCACACGCGCAGCACTTTTCCGTCGGGGCCGATCAGCACGCTGCTGCGCACGATGCCGAGGAAGGATTTGCCCAGAAACGTCTTCATGCGCCGCGCGCCGTAGGATTCGATCACGCGGAAATCGGGATCGCTTACCAGCGTAAAATTCAGTTTGTGCTTGGCGCGGAACTTCGCCATCGTATCGGGCGGATCGGCGCTGCACCCCACGATGGTGGTGCCCAGCCGGTCGAATTTCGACTTTGCGTCACGAAACTCGGACGCTTCGGTGGTTCAACCGGGGGTGAGCGCCTTCACAAAAAAGTACAGCAGAACGTTTGTCCCGCGGAGGTCGGAAATGGAAACAAGCTTCCCCTCGTCGCTGGGAAGCGAAAATGCGGGAGCTACATCACCTGGCTGCAGCATCGGTCACCTCAGAACCTGCAAACACACACCGGCCTCAAGAAGCGGACAACAGGCGCCGCAGCGTCTCGTTGACCGCTTGCGGATTGGCCTGGCCGCGCGTAACGCGCATCACCTGTCCGACCAGGAATTTGAATACGCCTTCGTTCCCGGCGCGAAACTTCGCCGCCTGCTCGGCGTTCTTCTCGATCACATCGCGGCAGGCGCGTTCGATTTCGCCTGTGTCTTGAATCTGCCGGTGGCCTTCGGCCGCGGCAATCTCCGCGGCGGGACGCCCCGTATCGAACATCTTGGCGAAGATAGCTTTGC
>DATFZR010000159.1:0-4780 GCA_035314265.1 Candidatus Acidiferrales bacterium | reverse complement strand
TTTCTTCTGGGGACGCGCTGGCGCTTTACGAGCAGGCCGCGACTCCGGCGCTGCTCGCCTCCGCACGCGCCGTGCGAGACCGCGCGAAGGGCCGCACGGTCAGCTATTCGCGAAAGGTGTTCATCCCGCTGACCACGCTATGCCGCGATTACTGCGGCTACTGCACGTTCCGCAAAGACCCAGAAGAACCCGGCGCGCACTTCATGACCCCCGAAGAAGTGCTGGCGCTGGCCGAGGCCGGCGGCAAGGCGGGCTGCAAGGAAGCCCTGTTCAGCCTGGGCGATCGGCCGGAGGCCATTTTCCCGGAGGCGCGCGCGTTTCTGCACGGGCAGGGTTATGCGCGCACGCTCGAGTATCTGGCGGCGATGTGCGAGATGGTGCTGGAGCGCACGGGCCTGCTGCCGCATGCCAACCCCGGGCTGATGCCGTTCGACGATCTCAAACGCCTGAAGCGCTCGAACGCCAGCGTGGGAATCATGCTGGAGAATATTTCGCCGCGGCTGCTGCATAAGGGCCTGGCGCACTGGCGCGCGCCCGACAAAGTGCCCGCGCTGCGCCTGCGCACGATCGAAGATGCCGGCCGGCTGGGCATTCCGTTTACGACGGGCATCCTGATCGGCATCGGGGAGACGCCTGCGGAGCGCTTCGATTCGCTCGCCGCCATCCGCACGCTCCACGAGCGGTACGGCCACATCCAGGAAGTGATCGTGCAGAACTTTCGCGCCAAACCCGGCACGCGCATGGCTGAGCATGCCGATGCGGAACTCGAAGACCTGCTGCGCACGCTGGCCGTGGCTCGCCTGATGCTGCCGGCGTCCATGAACCTGCAGGCGCCGCCCAACCTCAGCTACAGCGATTTTCCGCGGCTGCTCGAAGCCGGGATCAACGATTGGGGCGGGATTTCGCCGGTCACACTGGATTTCATCAACCCGGAGGCTGCGTGGCCCCAGATCGCAACACTAGAGGCTGCCACACGCGCGGCAGGGCTTGAACTGCGCGAGCGCCTGGCGATCTATCCGGAGTTTATCGAGAAGCAGGGATGCGTGGACGTCCGCATGGCCGGCCCCATTGGCCGTTTGCAGGATGGGCAGGGCTATGCGAGGCTCGGGGAATCCCGAATGAATGGAACAATGACTGGAACAACGAGACTGCCGTCCGCGTCTACTGAGATTGACGCCGCTCTGCGCGCCGCTGCTCCGTCCGTGGCGCGCATTCTGGGCTCCGTGCTCGAAGGAAGCGAATTGAACCTGGAATCCGCGCGCGCGCTTTGCAACGCTGAAGGGGGCGACCTTAGCGCGCTCGTGTGCGTGGCCGACGAATTGCGCCACCGCCAAGCGGGCGATGCCATCACCTACGTGGTGAACCGCAACATCAATTTCACAAATGTGTGCACGGTGGGCTGCTCGTTCTGCGGGTTCAGCCGCGGGCCGCGCGCCTCCGACGCTTATTTCCTGACGCTCGACGAAGTTGCCGCGAAGGCCGGCGATGCCGCAGCGCGCGGCGCCACGGAAGTGTGCATCCAGGGCGGCCTGCCTCGCGATTTGGACGGCTGGTTCTACCGCGACATTCTCCGCGTCATCAAACGCGCTGTCCCGGAAATGCACATTCACGCCTTCTCGCCCATGGAGATTGCCAATGGGGTGGACCGCACGGGCCTGCCGCTCGGTGAATATCTGGCGATGCTCAAATCCGAAGGCCTAGGCAGCATTCCCGGCACGGCCGCGGAGATTCTGGATGACGAGGTGCGCCTGAAGCTCAGCCCGAACAAACTGCCCGTGGCGCGCTGGGTGGAAATCATCCGTGCGGCGCACGCGCTGGGCATTCCCACGACTTCCACGATGATGTACGGGCACGTGGAGACGGTGGAACATCGCCTGCGCCACATGCTGCTGCTCCGGGAAATTCAGAAGGAAACCGGGGGCTTTACAGAATTCGTTCCGCTGGGCTTTGTACATCCAAACACGCGCCTGTATCGCGACGGAGAGGCCCAGCCGGGCGCCACGCGGCGCGAGCACGTGGTGGTGCATGCCGTGGCGCGGCTGTTCCTGGGCGCGGCGATTCCCAACCTGCAAGTGTCGTGGGTGAAGATGGGGTTCGACGCTTCGCTCGACTGCCTCCGCGCCGGAGCCAACGACTTCAGCGGCACGCTGATGGAAGAGAGCATCTCGAAATCGGCGGGCGCCACATTCGGCGAATATGTCGCGCCGGAGGAATTCCGCGCGCGCATCCGCAGCATCGGCCGCGTTCCCGCCGAGAGGACCACCACGTATGGCATCCGCCGCACGTTCTCCGCGGAGGATGGCGCGGAGAGAGTGATTCCCCGCCTGCGCATGGCCGGGGAACAGGATTCGCATCGTCCCGTAGTGGGCTACTGATTCACGGGAAACACGGAGTCATGAAAATCACCGCACTGGCCGGGGGCGTAGGGGCGTCAAAGCTCCTGCTGGGGCTCGCCCGGAGCATGGACCCACGCGATCTGACCGTGATCGTCAACACGGGCGACGACATCGTGCTGCACGGCCTCTACATTTGCCCCGATTTGGATATCGTCACCTATACCCTGGCCGGAAGCGTGAATCCGCAGACCGGCTGGGGACTGGCCGGCGACACCTTCCACACGCTGAAGGCGCTGGCGCGCTACAGCCGCAAACAGTGGTTCAACCTGGGCGACCGCGACCTGGCCACGCACATCCATCGCACCGCGCTGCTCGCGGGCGGGAAGAAGCTCGCGGAGATTGCCGACTCGATTCGCCGGGATTGGGGAGTGGCTTCAACGATTCTGCCCGCGACGGAACACCCCATCCCCACGACCATCGTCACGGACGCCGGCGAGATGCACTTCCAGGAGTATCTAGTGAAGCATCGCGCCGAGCCCCCCATCCTGGACATCCGCTTCGAAGGCATCGAGTCGTCCGCGCCGGCGCCGGGGGTGCTGGAGGCGCTGCGCGGCGCGGACGGCATCCTGATCTGTCCCAGCAATCCGCTGATCAGCATCGGGCCGATTCTGGCGGTGCCCGGCGTGCGCGAAACGATGTGGTCGCGCCGCGAGCGCTCGATCGCCGTGAGCCCGCTCGTCGGCGGAAAATCCCTGAAGGGTCCGTCGGACAAAATGCTGGCGGAATGCCTGGTGGACCCGACTTCCTGCGGCGTGGCGATGCTGTATGAAGACGTCGCGTCGGTGATGGTGCTCGACCCGTCCGATTCCGGCCTCTGCCCGGACGTCGTAAAGCAGGGCGTCCGCCCCGTCTTGCTGCCCTCCGTGATGCACACGGAGGCAGACAAGGATCGCCTGGCCCGCGGAGTACTCGCGCTGTTCAGGGAAATCGCCGCCAACGCGGCCGGAGCGTAGGAATCGCGTGCTGGCCATCCTGATCCCCGTCAAAGACCTCGCGCACGCGAAGCAGCGGCTCGCCGCGACGCTGCCGCAAGAGGCGCGTACGCGGCTCGCGCACGCCATGCTGGAAGACGCGTTTGCCGCCGTGGCCGGTGTGCGCGAACGCGTGCCTGTGTTCGTGGTCTCCAGCGACTCCGGCGCGCTCGCCGCAGCGCGGGCTCGCGGCTGGGTGTGCCTGCCTGAAACCCGGCAGACTTCGGAAAGCGATTCCGTGGACGCCGCCTCGCGCATCTGCGTCGCGCGCGGCGTCACCGCGCTTCTCCGCCTGCCCATTGATATTCCCCTGGTCCGCGCGGCAGACGTGGAAGCGGTGCTGGCGGCGTGTCCTGCCGCCCCGGGAGCCGTCCTGGTACCCTCGCAGAGCGGCGTCGGCACAAACGCATTGCTGCGCACGCCTCCCGATCTTTTCCGCTCCTGCTTTGGACCTGGCAGCCTGGCCAGGCATTTGGAAGAGGCTCGCACCGTCAACGCCGAGGTTCGCATCCTGCGCAACCCACGAATCGAGCTTGACGTGGACGACGAGGCCGACCTGCGCGCGCTGGCAGCCCATGAAGGCCTGGGAAGTCACACTGCGGCAGCCCTGCGCAGCCTGCTCGCCTCAAAAGCCAGCGCTTAGCACGGCGACCCTGGAGGGCTGAAAGGGCTTCGCAATACCGTTTCGCAATACGAACTTTTTGACGGCGATATTCGCCCCACGCGCCACCCCGCACTTTCCGCTCTCGCCCTTCCCCGGTTAGAATCCGCGCATGCGGAGCAAGGTGTACCCGAATGCCGACGCTGCCGTGGCAGACGTGCCCGCCGGCGCCCGCATCCTTTTCGGAGGATTCGGCGGCGCGGGCTTTCCGAATAATCTGATTCAGGCGCTCGAGCGGCAGGGCGCGAGCAACCTGACGGTGGTGACGAATAACTGCGGCTCGGGCGACGGCGAGCTCGGCATCCTGTTCAAGCACGGCCGCATCGGCAGCGTAATCGCATCGTTTCCCGGGCCGCACGCGCGCCACTTTCAGGAGTTGTATGCGGCGGGAAAGGTTGCGCTAGAGCTGGTGCCGCAGGGGATTCTCTGCGAGCGCCTGCGCGCGGCCGGCGCGGGCCTCTTCGGCTTCTACAGCGCCGTGGGTGTGGGCACGGAGGCTGCCGCGGGCCACGAGGAGCGCGTGTTCAACGGGCGCCGCGCGATTTTCTACGAGCCCATCGCGGGGGAATTTGCCTTTATCAAGGCGTGGAAGGCGGATGAGCTGGGCAATCTGGTCTACCGGAAGACGGCGCGAAATTTCAATCCGCTGATGGCGGTCGCGGCAAAAACGACGATCGTGGAAGTGGATGAGGTGGTGCCGGTCGGCGCGCTCGATCCCGAGCAGATCGTCACGCCGTTCGTCTTTGTGCATC
>DATFZR010000158.1:0-4469 GCA_035314265.1 Candidatus Acidiferrales bacterium | reverse complement strand
GTGTACGTGCTGGAAGTGAACCCGCGCGCCTCGCGCACCGTGCCCTACGTGAGCAAAACCACCGGCGTGCCCGTGGCCAAGGTTGCCGCGCTGCTGATGGTGGGCCGCAAGCTGCGCGACCTCTCGCTGCCCATCTCGCGCCACGACGATGTTGCCGAGCTTATCCCGCGCGACTATTTCTCCGTCAAGTCTCCCGTCTTCCCGTTCAACAAGTTCCGCGGTGTGGACACCATCCTGGGCCCGGAGATGCGCTCGACCGGAGAGGTGATGGGCGTGGCCAGCAGCTTCGGCCAGGCCTTCGCCAAGGCGCAACTCGCCGCCGGGCAGCGCCTGCCGGTCTCCGGCTCCGTCTTCCTGAGCGTCAGCGATCACGACAAGCGCAACGCGCCTGCGCTCGCCAAGCAGTTCCACGAACTCGGATTCACCATACTGGCCACGCGCGGCACGGCCGCAGCCCTGCGCGCCGCAGGCATTCCCGCCGAGGCTGTGTACAAAGTGAACGAAGGCCGCCCGAACATCGTGGATCAGATCAAGACCGGCAAAGTCCACATGGTGATCAACACCCCGCTGGGCCTCGAGTCCCACTTCGACGAGAAGGCTATCCGCCGCGCCGCCGTGCGCTACAACCTGCCGTGCATCACCACCATGTCTGCCGCTTTCGCCGCGGCCCACGGAATCCGCGCCTTGCAGGAAGGCACGCACCCCGTAGCCGCTCTTCAGGTGCTGCACGCCCCCGCGCCTTCCGGTGGTGCGGGCCCTGTAGCGCAGGGCGATAGCCCCGCGGCCTCGCGCGCCTCATCGTAAGCTATCGGTAGGCCGCGGCTGCGCGCGCCCGTGCATCCTCTGCTAAAATAATGGCGCCATGCCTCCAACACTCGATCTTCGCGGCGTACTGGTCCCACTGACCACGCCATTTTCCCCCGATGGCTCTCCGGCGCTCGATCGCCTGGCGAGCAACATCGCCCGCTACGACCGCCTCCCGCTGACGGGTTACGTGGTCACCGGCTCCACGGGCGAATCCGTGATGCTCACGCGCACGGAAACCGAACGCATCTGGGCCGCCGCGCGCGAGGCCGCCGCTCCCGGCAAACTCCTGATCGCCGGCGCCGGCGTGGATTCCACTGCCGAAACGATTTCTCGCACACGCCGCGCCGCCGAACTGGGATACGCGCTGGCCCTCATCAAAACGCCCTACTACTACAAAGCGATGATGACGCCCGCCGCGCTCGAAGAGCACTACCGGCGGGTTGCTGATGCTTCGCCGATTCCCATCCTGATCTACTCCGTGCCGGTCTACACCGGCATCACCGTGGAAGCGGATCTGGCCGCGCGCCTGGCCACGCATCCCAACATTGCGGGGATGAAGGATAGTTCCGGCAGCCCGCAACGCACCGCGGAGATCGTCCGGCAGACGCCTGCCGGCTTCCAGACAGTGGTGGGCGCGGCGCACGTGTTCGCCGCCTCGCTGGCCGGCGGCGCGCGCGGAGGAATTCTGGGCGCGGCCTGCGTGCTGCCCGAGCTGTGCCTGGAAGTGTATGAAGCGCATGTGCGGGGAGAATCCGCGCAGGTGGAGGCGCTGCAGCAGGCGCTTACGGAGCCCGCGCGCGCAATCGTGGCGAAGTGCGGCCCGCCAGGAGTGAAGTACGCGATGGACAAGCGCGGTTACTACGGCGGCCCGCCGCGTCCGCCGCTACAGGCGCTGGGCGCTGCTGCTGCGGCGGAGGTAGACGCCAGCTTGGCGAGGTTCTTGGAGGTTTCGTCTTCGCGATAGGCGGGAGCTAGTTAGTGGCACGGGCTTCAGCCTGTGCGTTTTCGAGCCAACTACCTAAGATTCGGAAAAGGCCCACGGTCAGAGAAACGTCTGACCGTGGCTACCCAAGCTCCTCAGGGCTTCGGTTTATCAGGCACTGCAGCGGGCGGTGCAGGAGCCGGCGTCCCTGCGGGTTGTGCGGGGGAGGGAGCCACGGCCGGCGCTTCCGCTAGCGCTGCCATTGGGATATCCACGCTGCCTAGCCGGCCGGTGGAGTTATCCAGAATCACCATGCGCAGATTGGTGGCCGCGGGATCCATTTCCACCGCGGCGGTAACGCGCAGACCCTTCGCCATGGCCGTCTGATACGTATCGTCTTTCAGCCGCAGCGCCAGCGTTTGCGACGCGCCGTGCACCACGCGGCCGTCTTCCGCCTTCTGCACCAGCAACAGAAGAATGTTCGTCACATGGCGCCCGGCCTCTTCCTCAAACCGCAGCCCGGCCGAGTCCACCACGAGGGTAAAACTCACCATGGGCTTTCCCTCGAGCGTCGCGCGCACCGCGCGCACGCTCATGCCGATTTCCGTGGCTTCCAGGCTGCTCCATTCCGCCTCCGCGGCCATGCGCTGGCTCTCCGTGGGCGCGAGCGGTTTGTCGGGAACGGCGAAATATCCCGTTCGGTAGCGCAGCTCGACGCCGGGACGCGTGGTGGTCACCTTGATGGGGCGGAATTTCCCATTCCAATCGTTGTGCGAGGGCGCGTAGGCCAGCGTGTAGGTGATCTGGGAATCGTCAATGGCCGTGCGGATGGCCGTGGCGAAATCGTTGGTGCGGTAAAACGCGCGTCCGCCGGTGCGCGCGGCGAGCACGTCCATGGTCTGCAGCGTCAGGTCGTTCTCGCTCAACGACGGAGTGGCGTCGTAGAATCCGCGCCGGTAGGGCTGAGGATTTCGCGTGGCGCTGCTGATGTTTATCACCAGCCCGTGCGCATCCACCGGATAAACGGCCACATTGGCATCGGCCAGCGCGCGCGCCGCGCGTTGCAGGTCTTCGGAAAAATCGCGCTGCTGGAACTCCGGACCGTTGGCTCGCGCCGACGCCGTTACCGTGTCGTAGCCCAGCGTGAAGGGAAAGGCGCCCGAGATCCAGATCAGGTTCTTGCGTCCGGGGATTCCGGCGACGTGCGCGGCAATGGCTTCGAGCGCGTCCACCGTCTTCTCCGCCTGGTTAACGATCTGGAATTGCGAGAACACTTCATCCTGTCCCCGCAAAAACTCGTTGACCGCCGCGGCTCCGGCCTGGGCGCTATCGCTCATCCCGGCCCCGACATCGTATTCGTTGGGCACGGCGGGATCGGAAACCGACACCTCGGGGCCGTTGTAGCCTTTGTATTTCGAGAGCACGCGAAGCAGGGAGGAGGCGTCGCTGGTAAAGTCGTGCAACACCCGTAGGTTTTTCCCCAGCGCATACAACGCCACGCGGTCTTCAGGGTGCAGGTGGCTGAGGAACTCGACAAGTTTGTCGCGCGCGTAGCCCTGATCCGTCACGCGCGTGTTCAGCCCGTCGTAGAGGATGATCGTCACGTTCGCGGGGATCCCGGCGCGACTGTGCGGGCGGTTGGAGAACGTGTTTGCCGGAAGCGGGGCGAGGTTTGCAGGGGTGAGGCCCGCGGCTTCCTTCACGAAGAACTGGACCTTCTGTTCCTGCCCGTTATCGAAAACGCGGAAATCCTCTTCCGTCAGGTCGGCGACCGGCACACCCTTTTTGTGGGCAATCACGGCCACCTGGACGAGCCGTGTGGTGGCCTGTAATGGAGTGGGCGCAGGCCTTTGGGCCTGAGCGACCGCAGCCGGCGCGGGAGGGGTTGCAGGAGAAGGCGGGGGCGGCGGCGCAGGATTCTGAGGCGGGGGCGCCGCAGGCTGGCCAGCGCTACCCGGTGGATTGCCCTGAGGCGCCGGACGCGATGCGCCCGAATGCGCGGCGAGAAGACATGCAACGGCCGCCGCCGGCAACCCGAGCCGGATCGCTAATTTGTTCTGCATCATGACCCTTTCCGGGCGCGCTTACAGCCTAGCCTGAATCCGCGTGCCCTGCCAGCGCAATCCCTCGGCGCGCCGTTTCCACGAAACGCTTTCCCCGCCCCGGGAATCGAATCCCTGAACGCCCATGGCCTCTTTCTCACGCGCTCTGTTCTTGCCGCAACTCTTTGCCGGACGCTGTTGCCCGTCCCTGGTGCGGTGAGTAACATGACCCCGATGCGCTTCGAGTGCTTCCGGCCGCAAGACGTACCGCACCTTACGCGCATCGCCACCGCCTACATCTCCGACTTCAGCGCCGTTGCAAGCTATTACCAGCATCCGCCCACGCTCGACGGGCTTCGGGCCGCTGCCGCCAGCGTGCCGCGTTCCGCGTCGCCGCGTGGAGAACTCGTGCCCGCCCTGCGCGCCCTGAACCAGCGCCTCGGCGCCGACGCGAGCGTTACCAGCAGCCTCGACCGGTTGGCTGCGGGCGCCGTAGCCGTGGTGGCCGGCCAGCAGACCGGCCTGTTTACCGGCCCCGCCTACACGCTCTACAAGGCGCTCACCGCTATCCGCGTCGCCCGGGAACTGACCGCCGCCGGCACCGACGCTGTGCCCATCTTCTGGCTGGCGAGCGAGGACCACGACCTGGCGGAAGTGGACCACTGCGACTGGCTGGGTCGCGAGGGTCTCGAACACAT